>JBAQBC010000126.1:0-2121 GCA_049286035.1 Xanthobacteraceae bacterium | reverse complement strand
CCCCTAACCCCTCCCCACAGGGGGGAGGGGAACAGCATTTCCGCGGCACTCGTGGAGAACAAAGCGGGCTGCAGCAGCCACCCGATAATTCGTGGGATCGCCGCGCCGATTTTGCGCAAGCACACCGCGCCCGCGCTTCGGTGGCGCGCGGTTTCGGCGAGCCACCGCAACAAGGCTATGTCGGTCGCACGCCGGTCTCGCCGGGCGAACTCGATCCCGATCTCGCCCGCGCGCTCGGGATTGAGGGAGACGAGGAACAGTCGCCAAACGAAGACGAGCGCGGTGGCGCGATAAAATATGGCGAAGAGACAGCCTCCCGATCTCGCTTTGCGCGTTCGCAGGGGCAGGAAGGAGGGGTAAGCGCATTCGGCAGCGCGGCCAGTCAGCAATCGCTGGAGCGCCTGCTGCGCGAAGGCCGACCGGAATTTCTCGAGCACCCGTGGACGCCGCATCGGCCGCCGCGGCCGGACAAATCCGAAGGCGGCTTTCGGCTCACCATCAAATCCGACTTCGATCCCAAGGGCGATCAGCCGCAGGCGATCAGGGAATTGGTCGAAGGCGTGCGCCGCAACGACCGCAGCCAGGTGCTACTTGGCGTCACCGGATCGGGCAAGACCTTCACCATGGCCAAGGTGATCGAAGAGACGCAGCGGCCGGCGCTCATTCTTGCACCGAACAAGACGCTTGCGGCGCAGCTCTACGGCGAGTTCAAGGGCTTCTTTCCGGACAACGCCGTCGAATATTTTGTGAGCTACTACGACTACTATCAGCCCGAAGCCTATATTCCGCGCACCGACACCTATATCGAGAAAGATTCCTCGATCAATGAGCAGATCGACCGGATGCGCCACGCTGCGACGCGGGCGCTGCTCGAACGCGACGACGTGATCATCGTTGCTTCTGTCTCCTGCATCTACGGCATTGGTTCGGTCGAAACCTATTCGGCGATGACCTTCACCATCCGCCGCGGCGAGCGGCTCAACCAGCGGCAACTCCTCGCCGATCTCGTCGCTCTGCAATACAAGCGCTCCGCCGGCGATTTTTATCGCGGCTCGTTTCGCGTGCGCGGCGATGCCATCGAAATTTTTCCGGCACACTATGAGGACCGCGCCTGGCGCGTGTCGCTGTTCGGCGACGAGGTCGAGGCGATCCACGAATTCGATCCGCTCACCGGGCAGAAGACCGACGAACTGGAATTCGTCAAAATCTATGCCAATTCGCACTATGTGACGCCGCGACCGACGCTGTTGCAGGCGATTTCCGGCATCAAGCTCGAACTGCGGCAGCGGCTCGACCAGCTCAACGCCGCCGGCCGGCTTCTCGAAGCGCAACGGCTCGAACAGCGCACGCTCTACGACCTGGAAATGATGGAAGCGACCGGCAGCTGCGCCGGGATCGAGAATTATTCGCGCTACCTCACCGGCCGCAAACCCGGCGAACCGCCGCCAACTTTGTTCGAATATGTCCCGGACAATGCACTCGTGTTTGTCGACGAGAGCCACGTCACCATTCCGCAGCTCGGCGGCATGTATCGCGGCGACTTCCGCCGCAAGGCGACGCTCGCCGAATACGGCTTTCGCCTGCCCTCCTGCATGGACAACCGGCCGCTGCGTTTCGAGGAGTGGGACGCGATGCGGCCGCAGACCTCGTGCGTGTCGGCGACGCCGGGCCCGTGGGAGCTCAACGAATCCGGCGGCGTGTTCACCGAACAGGTGATCCGGCCGACCGGGCTGATCGATCCGCCGGTCGACGTGCGGCCGGCGCGCACCCAGGTCGACGATCTAGTCGGCGAGGTGCGCGCGGTGGCGCAACGCGGCTATCGCGCATTGGTCACCGTGCTCACCAAGCGCATGGCCGAAGACCTGACCGAATATCTGCACGAGCAGGGCATCCGCGTCCGCTACATGCATTCCGACATCGACACCATCGAGCGCATCGAAATCATCCGCGATCTGCGGCTCGGCGCTTTCGACGCGCTGGTCGGCATCAATCTCTTGCGCGAGGGCCTCGACATTCCGGAATGCGCGCTGGTCGCCATTCTCGACGCCGACAAGGAAGGCTTTTTGCGCAGCGAGACGAGTCTCATTCAGACCATCGGCCGCGCCGCGCGCAATATCGACG
>JBAQBC010000125.1:0-2638 GCA_049286035.1 Xanthobacteraceae bacterium | reverse complement strand
CTTCATGTTCGACATCAGTTGGACCGAATTCCTGCTCATCGGCATCGTCGCGCTGATCGTGATCGGGCCGAAAGAGCTGCCGGCGGTGATGCGCTCGCTCGGGCAATGGACGCGCAAGATTCGGAGCCTGGCCGCGGATTTCCAAAATCAGTTTCACGAAGCGATGCGCGAAGCCGAAATGGCCGACCTGAAAAAGCAGGTCGACGACATGGCATCCGATATCAAACAATACGATCCGCTCAAGGACGTGCGCGCCGACGTCGAGGCCATCGGCAAGGACTTGGATGAGAGCGTTAAGAGCCCGGATCAGGCAGCGGACAAAGACGCGGCTAGGGAAGCGGACGGTGCGACCTCGATGCCGCCCGCCGAGGCATTGCCGATCCCTCAAGCAGCGGCCGAACCTCGCGACAAAGAGGTGGCTGGCGCCGATGTCGGCCCGGTCGCTCCCGAAGCGCCGGCGGAATCCACGCCCTCCGGCGGCGGAGGCAAGCCGCAATGAGAAGCGACGACGAAGAGAAAGAGATCGAGGCCACCAAGGCGCCCTTGATGGATCATCTGATCGAGCTGCGGTCGCGGCTCATCAAGGCGCTGGCCGCTTTCGCGCTAGCCGCGATTGCCTGTTTTTTCTTCGCGCGAAACATCTACAACGTGCTCACTTGGCCTTACATCTGGGTTGCGGGGCCGGAAAATTCGAAATTCATCTATACCGGGCTTCTTGAATATTTCGTCGTGCAGCTGAAGCTTGCGCTGTTCGGCGCGGCGTTCATTTCCTTTCCGGTGATGGCGACGCAGATCTACATGTTCGTCGCACCGGGCCTCTACCGCAACGAGCGCCAGGCTTTTTTGCCGTATCTGATCGCGACGCCGATTTTCTTCCTGCTCGGCTCGATGGTCGTCTATTTCGTGGTCTGGCCAATGCTGGCGCGGTTTTCGCTCGGCATGCAGCAATTGGGCGGGCCCGGCCAGGCGACCATCGAGCTTCTGCCCAAGGTCGAGGATTATCTGTCGCTGATGATGAAGCTGATCCTCGCCTTTGGCATCGCGTTTCAGCTTCCCGTCATTCTGACGCTGCTCGGACGGGTCGGCATTGTCACTTCCGACCAGCTCAAGTCAAAGCGCCGCTACTTCATCGTCATCGCCTTTGTCATCGCCGCCGTGCTTACGCCGCCGGATGTGCTGAGCCAGATGTCGCTCGCTTTGCCGCTGATCGCGCTCTATGAAGGCTCGATCTGGTCGGTGCGGATGGTGGAGCGCCGCGTCGCCGCCGAACGTGCCACCGCGGCCGCCAAGCCCGCGGAGTGAGTCTTTATTTCGTCATTGCCGGGCTTGATCGGTCCTGTGCTGACAGTTAGGACCGTCACCCTGAGGTGCGAGCCAACGGGTCGGCGCGAAGCGCCGCCCGATGACAAGCTCCGCGAGCCTCGAAGGGCGACGGCCACCGCAGATCGGCCATCCTTCGAGGCCCGCGCTACGCGCGGGCACCTCAGGGTGACGAGACCGAATCATGCACGACATCCGGTTCATCCGCGAGCATCCCGACGCCTTCGACCGCGCACTCGCGCGGCGCGGGCTTCCGCCAGAGTCGAAGCAGCTGATCGAGATCGAGGCCCGTCGTCGAAATCTCATAACGAGACTTGAGCACGCTCAGGCACAGCGCAATGCAGAGTCCAAGAAAATTGGCGAGGCAAAAAGAAAGAAAGATGAGACCGTAGCTAATCGGCTGATGACTGAAGTCGCTAAGTTACGGGCGGAAATTAGCGAAATGGAGGGTGAGGTCGTAGCGTTAGAGCGAGAATTACAGTTTGGGAAGCGCATCGGGATTGGCGCGGGACTTGCGACGCTTCCAAATATGCCGCTCGACGAGGTGCCCGACGGCAAGGATTCCAACGACAACGTCGAGCATCATCGCTTTGGCGCCAAGCGCGATTACGCCTTCACGCCCAAACAGCATTTCGAGCTTGGCGAAGCGCTCGGCCAGATGGATTTCGAGACCGCCGCGAAACTTTCCGGCGCGCGCTTCGTGGTCTTGAAGCGAGGTCTCGCCCGCCTCGAACGCGCGCTCGGCCAATTCATGCTCGATGTGCACACGAGCGAACATGGCTACACCGAAGTCGCACCGCCACTGGTCGTGCGGGATGAGGCGATGTTTGGGACTGCGCAATTACCGAAGTTCAGTGATGATCAGTTCCGAGTTGAAACAGAAGAAGTTCAGCGAAAGCACGCATATGCGAATTTTGAGCAAGACCGAGAACAAATTCTCGCTTACGTGGAGAAATACGGGGTTGAGGCCGCCCGTCGTGAAACTTTGCAGGCGCTAGGGTTTGTTTACCGCCCAACGCCAGATCGTCGATGGCTAATCCCCACTGCTGAGGTCCCTCTAACGAACTTTGTTATGGATTCCATCACCGACGAAGCGCAATTGCCGATGCGGCTCACGGCGTGCACCCCATGCTTCCGCGCCGAGGCCGGCGCCGCTGGCAAAGATACGCGCGGCATGATCCGCCAGCACCAGTTCACCAAGGTTGAGCTCGTCTCGATCACCACGTCGGAGCAGTCGCGCGACGAACACGAGCGCATGCTGTCATGCGCCGAGGAAGTGTTGCGCCGGCTCGATCTGCATTATCGCGTGGTCACGCTG
>JBAQBC010000124.1:0-3705 GCA_049286035.1 Xanthobacteraceae bacterium | reverse complement strand
TCGAGTAAATGTCGCATTGGCGCATTAGGATTTGTCAGGCATGGCTATCGAAGGGACGCGATGCCGTGAAAATTCCTGATTACATCGCGCTCGGTGTACTGATCGTTCTGCTCGTGTGGGCTGTTGCGGACCAGTTTCCGCGCGGCAAGTTGTAGTGTCGTCAGGGAATGGGGATGCCACCGAATGTGAACGTCGGCCCAACGCTACTCGATCACCTCGTCGGCGATCGAGAGCAACGTCGAGGGGACTGTGATGCCAAGTGCCATGGCGGTCTTGAGGTTGATCGCGAGGTAAAACTTGGTCGGCATCTGTACGGGCAGATCGGCAGGCTTTTCGCCCCGCAGAATGCGGTCCACATAGAAGGCGGCCAGATGGAACTGGTCGTTGTTGTCGGCTCCGTACGACATGAGGCCGCCCGCTGCCACGTTGTTCCGTAGCTGAAATGCCGTTGGCAACCGGTACTGCTGCGCAAGCTCGGCAATTTGGCCTGCGTAAGCATCGTTGGAAGGATCGGCGAGCAGTAACACGCCGTTGACGCCCTCGATCTTGAGACGCGCGAATGCGCGCTCGTATTCTTCCAGCGTACCTGCATTGACCACTTGCGACTGCAAGCCTAGAGCGTGCACCGCTTGCTGCGTTCCATCCATTTGAGCGACTGCGCCTGGATTGGCGGGGTTCACCATTACGCCGACGCTGCTCATGCCCGGAACCAACTGCGCAAACGTTCCCAGCAGCTTTGCGCTAAGATCGGGCGCGCTGTTGCTGCTGCCCGTGGCGTTGCCGCCGGGGTGCGCAAGAGTCGCCGCGAGTCCAGACCCGACCGGGTCTGAGATGCCCAGGAAGACGATTGGAATTGTCGAAGTCGCGCGTCGGGCAGCGAGAGCGGTGGGCGTCGCCCAAGCAACAATGACATCGACGTTGCTGTGCAAAATCTCGGAGATGAGGCCGGGTTCTTGTGCGAACGAGCCCTTCGGCCAGCGTACGTCAATGGACAGGTTCTTCCCTTCGGTCCAGCCGCGCTGCTGGAGCGCTTCGCGAAAGGCGCTAAGATACGCCGGGAGCGGCGACACCGCCCCGATCACGGCTAAGCGCCAAACCCTACCAGTCTGCTGCGCCCGCGCCGCGAGCGGCCATGAAGCCGCCGCACTGCCGAAAAGCGTTATGAACTGGCGCCGTCTCATTCGATCACCTCATCGGCGCGGGCGAGGAGCGTCGGCGGCAGGGTGAGGCCGAGCGCCTTGGCTGTTGTCAGGTTGATAACAAGATCGAACTTGGTCGGCTGCTCGACCGGGATGTCGGCAGGCATCGCCCCGCGCAGGATTTTGTCGACAAGGTCGGCCGAGCGCCGGAACTGGGTCATCATGTTTGGCCCATAGGACATGAGACCGCCCGCCTCGACGTTGTCGCGGAAGGTGTACATCGTCGGCAGTCGTGCGGCGAGCGCTAACGTATTGATCTGAATTCTATTGGCAGTCAGTAACGGTTCGGTCACCACGTAAAGCGCCTGCGGGTGGCCCGTGAGCGCTCCGAAGGCCGGCGCGATATCCTCGGCTCGGCGGATTTCGGCCACGATCACTTCCAGGCCAAGCCCGCGCGCCATTACCCGAAGCTCATGCATCTCCCGTACGGAGGCGGGAGCATCGACTTTGGTCATGATTGCCAAGCGCCGAAGATCCGGCACAACCTCGCGCAAAAGCCCCAGTCGCTTGCCTGCACTGTCGGGTTGTTGAACGGATTGGCCGGTGACATTGCCGCCCGGTCGCGCGAGCGACGCGACGAGGCCATTACCAACCGGGTCGCCCGCGCCCACGAAGATGATCGGCACGACCGTGGTCACCGCCTTTGCCGCGAGCACGGCCACGGCCCCTGAAGTAACAATGGTATCGACCTTGAGGCGGACGAACTCGGCCGCGATCTCAGTAAATCGCTCGCTGCGTCCTTCTGCCCAGCGGGACTCGACGGCGACCGTGCGGTCTTCGACCCAACCGAGTTCGCGCAATCGCGGGACGAAACCGATGGCCCACTCAGGCTGCGCCGACGCTGTGGTCGGGCCGAGAATCCCGACAATCGGCAGCCTGCCCGACTGCTGCGCGCGCACGGCGAGCGGCCACGCCGCCGCGCTGCCGATTAGGGTAATGAATTCCCGACGCTTCACTGCGCCTGCCCCGTCTCAAGACAAGACATCGTAGCGGGTCAAACCGGCAGAACGGAAGTGGTCACGTGGGGATTGAACAATGTCCGTTAAGGGTCAAAAGCAGACATGAAGGTCCGAAACCCCGATGTCCGCTTTACCCCCAAAAGCGGACATTGCCGATCGGAAGTGTGTTCGCTGCAAGTGCCATTGCTGTTGCCCCTTATGCCGCTGCCGATTGGCCGTCGTGCTCGGCGGTCGCCGCCTCCAGGAGACGCCGCGCCGTAGTTGATAACGAGCGCTCCTCGGCCGCCGCGCGGAGTTCGATCTTGTCGAATAGCGATCGCGGCACCCAGACCTTGAGCGGCGCGTTGCACAGTTCTTTGCGCTTCATGCGGCCGGTCTAGGTCGGGCCAACCCGGCCCGCTACGCACCGACTACGTGCCGCGTACATTGTTGAACGTGCGCGCGGCGTACCGTATTCATCGCGTCCTGTGATTTGCAGGAACGGGAATGACGGAATTTCCCACAATCGCTATCCGCAGTTACGACGACCTGATCACCGCCATCCGAGCGGTTAAAGAATTTCTCGGCCTCTCAAATGAAGTGATCGAGGATCTCAGCGGACTGACGCGCGGGCATTTCGATAAAGTCGCCGGACGATCGCCGGTCAAGAAAATGGGCCCCATGGTCCTCGACGCACTGCTCGGCGCGCTGGCGATCGAGCTCGTCGTGCGGCCTGATCCCGCGGCGGCAGAAAAAATAGCAAACCGTTGGCGGTGCCGACGCGAAGACCATGTCAGGACTTGCCAGCCCGTCAGCCGGGCATTGCTCGATCGCTGTCGCCCGATAATCCTCGCCGAGCTCGGCCACGTCGGCGGCGTCGCCAGCGGCAGGGCGCGACGACGGGAACGCCGCAACGGACACAATGGCCACGCCGCGGAAAAATAAAAACGGCGCCCGGCAGTAAGCCAAGCGCCGTTGGAAACCTCGCCGGATTTTCAGGCGTCGGCCCGCGCCGTCGGTTTGAATGACCGCTCTGCGGCTGCCGCAGCTTGATCGAGCTGCGCTTCGAGCCTCTGATTGACACCGCGCAGACCGTTATTAACTACTTCGCGGGACCAATCGACGTAGGCTTGCCTGCGTTTGACCGACCAATCTGCAGGAGGACTTGTCGCTACGGCACGTAGGTTGCTGGTCTTATCGGCCAGTTTCAACAATTTCGCCCTGAGGCTCTTTTTTGAGACAGTTTTTACTTGCTCGTCTTTTCTCAGTTGCTTTGGAAGGGTCTTGTCGTCTGTGACTTCTTCAACGATTGAGGCTACATCCTCTCCAAAGCTCTCAACAATCAGTTCTCTCGGCACTTCGCAATCTTCAATCGCGTCATGAAGTAGCGCCGCAATTACGAGATTGGTATCTGTGCCGCCCGTTGCGTCAGCGACAAGCATCGCAACTTCCAAAAGGTGATTGATGTATGGCTCCTCGGCTGGTCCCTTCCGCCGCTGATGCACATGCCACTTTGCAGCCGCATCAGCAGCTTTGAGGACTTGAAGCCATTCTTTTCCGTTCTCCGG
>JBAQBC010000123.1:0-33637 GCA_049286035.1 Xanthobacteraceae bacterium | reverse complement strand
ACCAATTTCCATTGCTCGCCGGCGGCGAGCGTCAACCCTGATGGCAGCTACACCGTCGGCGCGGTGACGGCGACCGCGTCGTTCCGTTTCGCGCAATGGCTCGACGGCTGGTTTAAGCTGTCCGGCTCCAACATCATCATCGGCAAAGGCGGCATGACCTCGGAGGCCTATCGCCAATCCTTCGTGCCGAATAACGCGATCTATCTCACCACGGTCGGCTACGGCACCGGCGCGCTGCTCGGCCGCGGCATCAGGCGCGTTGTCGCCGTCTACTGGCTTGAAGAGCTCGGCCTCGCCCAGGCCGTCTGGGTCCTCGAAGTGGAAAATTTCGGTCCGTTTCTGGTCGAGAGCGATCATGCCGGCAACAGCCTGTTCGAGCGCGAGAACGCCAAGATCGCGCCGGGCCTGGAACAGCATTATGCCGGCACCCGGCCGGCGACGCTGCGCCGCTACGGCGAGACCGACGACAAGACCAAGGAAGTGATTTGATCCGACGAAATTGCTCCCCCTGGAAGGGGGAGGTCGGCGACCGCAGGTCGCCGGGTGGGGGTCAAAGCCGCAGCGCGTGTGATTCTAGGTGACCCCTCCCCGACGCGCTTCACGCGTCGACCCTCCCCTTTCAGGGGAGGGAAAATTTCCATCAACCCTCCCCCGCTCCGCAGGGGCGGATAATCACACCACCCGAATGAACGGCCGCGCTGCGGTCGGATCGACTTCCACCTCGGCGCCGTTGGCGATTGTTTTGGTGATGTCGCAGTCGAAGCCGGAAATCATGGTGAAGTCGGCGAGTGCGGCGCCTTGCACCATGATCGGATTGGCGCGATTGAGCACCAAAGCCGCCGGCATGACGCCGCGGGCTTTCATCTCGTGAAGCATCCACGCGGTGGCGACCCCGCCCTTGGCCGCGTCCAGCACCAGCACGCGGCCGATATAGCTCTCGCCGGCGAGCTTGTGCTCCGGCCGCGAGAACACGCCGGCAATGCGATCGAGGTCATAACGCGCCGAGAACCCGTCGCTCGCGACCAGCGCCGTGGCGCGCACTTTGCGGCCCATTCCCGCGGCTGCATAAAAGATTTTTTGCGTCATCCGCGCCGTTCATTTTTTTGTTTGAGCATGATCTTATCCGACCTGGCTTCACCCGCCGAAGCGTGACACCAGAATATTAACGGCTGCCATAGCTTCGCGCAGGCGGGAAACCGGCATCCACTTTTCGGGATCATGCTGTAAGTTTCCCGCCGGCGCAGGCCGCTTCGACGCATTGCGTCATCGAAAGGAGCACCGGGCGATAGCCGTAGCCGCCGATGATGTTCACAAGCTTCGCCGAATTTGTCGCCAGTCCGTGCCAGCCATTGGCTTCCGCCATTTCCCGCGCATAGCTTTGATAAAAGCACATGCCCGACAGCACCGTGCCGCCCGCCGCTTCGATACGCGCCGTGAGCCCCAAGCGATCGCAATCGGGCTTCACCTGCGGGCTCGTGACCGCGAGTAGCGGTATTTTGGCAGTCCGCCCGTCGAGCAAACCCGCGAGCGTCTGCATTTCCATGAGACTGAGTTGCGGCGCCGAGAACACCACCAGATCGACTTCGCCGACGTCGTTGGCGTAGCGCGATCGAAACGCGCGGAGATCGACTTCGCCGATTTCGTGCGTCGGCAAGGCGGACCCTTCGGGAATCACATCGGCGAGCCGCATCGCCTCCGGCGTCACGGCGGGGATGTGAAACAGCGCCACCGAGCCGAAGCTCGCCAGCGCCGCGCCAAAATGTTTGAGTTCATCCGGGCCGGGCACACGGTCGACGCCGACCAGCGCCGGCACTTGCGAATAGTCGCCGGACAGGCGGCCGACAATGCCGCCAAGCGTGCCCCAATCGCTCAGTTCGCGCGGCGTCGCCGACAGTTCGACCACCAAAGTCGCCTGGCGTTGGGCATCGAGATGATAACCGTAGCGCGGCGTGCGCCCGGTGAGGCCCGCGCTCAAGGCCGAGGGTCCGCCTTCGAAATTCGAGCGCGCGCCGCACACGCTGTTGCAATAGATCACGACGCCGGTGTCGCCATAGGCGACGTGCTCGCCGCGCACCGGTGGCATGATGGTTTGATAATTGATGCAGGTGTCGGTCATCAGCACGCCGAGCGCCTCGAAGGCGGCGATGGCGCGGCGCTCGAGATCGAGCATCCATGGCTGCTGCTTAAGCTTTTGCGCTTGCGCAAAGTCGGTACCGCGCGGATCGGTGATGGTCGGCACCCGCACCTGCCGCTGCGCTGCCGCCAGCGCGGCCCAATGCTCCAGCCATTCCACCCCGGCGCGGCCGAGCGACTCGGTATCGGCCATGATGTGGGCCTGCGTGACCGGGACGAAGTCGGCAGCGCCGAGATAGTCGCCGACTCTGATTTGATGATCGATCGCCCATTGTCGCAGCGGGCCGAATTCGCCGCGGCGCATCGCTTGTTCTTCGTCGCTGAGCTTCACGGTGATGACGGCTTATTGTCCGACGATGCCGGCCGCCTTGATCAGCGGCACCCACTTGTCGACTTCGGCATTGACCAATTGGCGGAGCGCCTGCGGCGAGCGCTGCTCGGGCGGCGGAACGTCGGCGCCGATTTCGGCCAGCCGCTTGGCGATAACTGGATCCTGCATCGCTTTTTGCACGGCGCCGTTGACCTTCGCTACGATCGCGGCCGGCGTTCGTTTCGGCACGAACAATGCGGTCCAGGCCACGGTTTGCAGCTTCGGCAGTCCGGCCTCGTTCGCCGACGGCACGTCCGGAATCGATGGCGCGCGCTGCGGGATCGTGACAACGATCGGATTTTCGCTGCTGTTGAGAATATGCGGCGTCGCGGTGACGACCTGATCGAACAAGAGGTCGATCTGGCCGCCGAGCAAATCGTTGGTCGCCTCGGACAGCCCGCGATAAGGAACGTGGACGACGTCGGCACCGGTCAGATGGTTGAACAAAAGAAGCGTCAAATGCGAGATCGAACCGATCCCGGCGCTGCCCATCGTGGTCTTGCCCTTGTTGGCTTTGGCATAGGCAACGGTCTCGTCGAGGCTGTGCACGGATAGCGTCTTGCGGGTCACCAGCACCATCGGCGTCGAGGCAACCAGAATGACCGGCTCGAAATCGGTTCGCGGATCGTAGGCCAGGTTTTGATAGATGCCGAGGCTCGCGGCGTGCGTGCCGAGATTGCCCATCACCATGGTGTAACCGTCGGGCTCGGCGCGCGCCACGCGCGTGGCGCCGATCGTACCGCCGGCGCCGGTCACATCTTCGACCACCACTTGCTGGCCGAGCATGGGACCGATCGATTGTCCAATCAGCCGCGCCAGAATGTCGGTCGGCCCGCCGGCCGCGAACGGCACCACGAACGTAATCGGCCGCGTCGGATAGCGGTCTTGGTCGCGGTCTTGCGCGTTTGCGCCCTTGACCGCTGGGACGGCGGCGGCCTCAATCAACAAACAAACAACTGCAGCGAGAAGAGGAGGAAACCCGCGAAATGCGATCATTTTTCTCCCCGGCGCGGAAACAAATTCAACTCTAGGGAGACGTGAGACCGAGTCAATGCGGCGCGGGGCGCGTCGCAATTACATCTCGCGTGCGATCAGACGCTTTTTCGGTAAGGAGCGCTGGTACAGCTGGGTGGATTCGAACCACCGACCTCCTGATCCACAGTCAGGCGCTCTGAACCAACTGAGCTACAGCTGCACGGCCTGCGGTCGGCAAGCGGCCGAAACGTATGAGTAACATCCCAGTTTGGCAAGCTGGCGCAATCCGATGAACGGTAAACTCTCCCGCTCATCCCCGCGTAAGCGGGAATCCAGAAAGGCCCAAAATTGCGGGAAACCCCTGGGTCCCCGCTTTCGCGGGGACGAGCGGATGTGGCCAATTCAGTCTCGAACGTTTCCCCCATAAAGCAAAAGCCCGGGCCATGCCCGGGCTTCCCCTCGCCGCTTTAACTTTTGGCGACGTCGTTCGCGACGGTCGAATTAAGCGACCTTACTGAACGCCTTGTCCATGCCGCTCTTGATCGGCTCGACGGTCTCGGTCGCGACCTTCTGCGCCAGCGCGCTGAGTTCCTTGCCCTGCTCGCTGAGAGCCTCGAACTGCTTGCGCGCATGGGCGCTCGACAGCTCGATCACTTCCGACAGCGTCTTCGCCGTGATCAGCTCGCCGGCAAAATCAAACGCGGCGTTGGTGTTCACGCGCGCCGCCTCGATGACTTTGAGGCCGTAATCGGAGGCGCCCTTGGTCGCCGTCGAATAGGTGGTCTCGAGAACGTCGGTGGCCTCTTCCGCGGCCGCCTTCATCTTCTCGTAGGTGTCCTTGGCCTGCGCCACGCCGCGCTCGGCAAATTCACGGAATGCGGCGGGCATCTCGACCTTCGGAATCTCGAATTTCGGGATTTCGAACTTCGGCATTTCGAATGCACTGGCCGAGGGTTTGCTTGACTTCACTCTTGGGGGGGTTGTGGTTGCGGCTTCCGCCATGACACGATCCTTGATCTTTCGCTCTTTACGCTTGGGGCTGTCTCACTCACGGAGAACGTTTTTTTGATTCTGGCGGCGCCGCCCGTTGCGCGCTGCCTGACATTTTCTGGTCCCGGGCCGAACGCGGTACCAATTTGAACCCGAGCTCTTCCGTAGTCTTAGATAACATCTCTTTTGGTGCATTGCAACAGAAATTATTGCAATGCACAAAGATGCCTTAACAACATGGATTTGCTGGGATTTTGGAACTCTGCCGGCGCGTGTCGAAACTACGTCTTAGGCTTAGCAGCATCGACCACAATTTTGGCGGCACTTTGACCGAGATCCTGCACCTGCGTCGAAAGCGACTGCATTTGCCGGCTTAAAAATTCGGACTGCAGGCCCAAGACCTCCGCTCCGTCTTTCGCCTTCATCAGCTTCTGGGCGAAGTCGAAGGTCGCGGCCATGTTCTGCTCGGCATAGGAGATCGATTTCTGCGCGATCTCGCTGGCGCCGCTATGCGCCGCCTGGGCGCTGCCATGCATCTGGCCGACGGCCTTGGTGGCCGCCTCGACGAAGCCTTCGAAGGCCTGACGCGCCTGCGCCACGCTTCGTTCGGCAAATGCACGCATCTCGCTTGGAATTGCGAATTGCTCAAACGGATCCTTGGCCATCGCACGCTCCTCTATCCGGTTCCCATGCTGGCCGAAAACTGCAAGCGGTCGGAACCAAATCGCCGGGCGCCCCTGACATTCACGGCATATTCCGTGGCGGTTGCCCTGGCATTTCCGAAGGCGGTTAAGGTTATCCCGGCTTCTCGCATTAAGCCACAGCGGGCCGGCATGGACGTGGCAAACGCCTCGGATTATTAAGAATTCGTTTAGCAACCGAGTTCCGTCCGCATGTCCACGGTGGGGAGTGAGCGCGCGGTGTTACGGCATCCGCGCCTTGCGTCGCTGGCGACGGCAGAGTGGCCCGCTTGGCTCTGGAGCGCCGATGGATCGCGCATTCTCTGGGCCAACGCGGTCGGCGCTGCAATCTTTGGGGCGAAGACCTCAAACGCCTGCGCCAACCGGCATTTTTCAGTCACCGAACTTCCCGCCGCGCAGGTGCTGCGCCTGGCGGCAACCTTGCCGTCCGGCGGGCAGGAGCGCCTGGAACGCTTGCGCGGTTTCGGTGGCAGCGTCGGCCGCGCGCTGACCTGTGCCTGTTCGCGGATTGTGGCCGGCGACGGCAGCGGGGCGGTGCTCATCGTCGCCGTCGAGCCGGCGGGCCCGGCGCTGACGCTCGCCGAGCGCGTGGAGCGGCTCCTCGATGAGGACGCCGAGCCAATGGCGGCCTTTCTGCCGGATGGCCGGTTCGTTTACGCCAATGCCAAAGCGCAGCATTGGCTTGACGGCGCCGGCACGCTGGCCGCCTTGGGCCTCGAGGCGCTTGCTGCAGCGGCGCTGCAAACCGGCACCGCCAAGGCTGCCGCAACGCTGGATGGCGATGCCTGCGACATCCTGCTCGCCTGCCTGGGCCAAGGATCCAGCAGCGTCTTGGTTTTCGCCGTACAGCCGCCGGCACGGCCAACAAACCAGCCGCTCGCAACCGAGCCTGAAACGGCGCCGCGCATTCAAGCAGTGCCGATATCGTCCGCGCCGGCATCGGCCATTGCCGCACCGAGAGCCGCGGCAGCGGCGAGCGCAGCGACTGAACGCCGTCACCCGCTGCGTTTCGTTTGGGACATGGACGCGGACGGCCGCTTCACCATCGCCTCGAATGAATTCGTCCAGTTAATCGGACCGGGTGCCGCCTTGCTCGGACGCCCATGGCGCGAGGTGGCCGGCGAACTCGATCTCGATCCGCACAACCAGGTCGCCGATGCGGTGGCGAGCCGCGAGACCTGGAGCGGGATCACCGTTTCATGGCCGATCTCCCCACCGCCGGGTTCCGATCGCCATTCGGAACTGCGGCTGCCGGTCGAACTTTCCGGTCTTCCGGTATTCGATCGCGATCGGAGCTTCCGCGGCTATCGCGGCTTCGGCGTCTGCCGTTACCTCGCCCAGATCAACGGATTGGCGCGGCCACCGCGT
This sequence comes from Xanthobacteraceae bacterium, assembly GCA_049286035.1. Classification (GTDB taxonomy): domain Bacteria; phylum Pseudomonadota; class Alphaproteobacteria; order Rhizobiales; family Xanthobacteraceae; genus BOG-931. The sequence continues at coordinate 27,100 of JBAQBC010000123.1, read as the reverse complement.
GGTGAGGTCGCACAAGTTGCTGCGCCGCCGGACCAAGCGCCGCCTCGTGGCGGTCCCGTTTCGGCGAATGTGGTGCAATTTCGCCCTGCCGCCGCGGTTGAGCCAAAACCGGCGCCGAGCCTGACCCCGATCGAGCGGCGCGCGTTTCGCGAACTGGCGCAAGAATTGACCTCGCGCTTGCGTGGCGCGCACGCCGCGGCAACCGTCGAAGCCGTGGCGCAAGAACTGGCCGCGAGCCAAGACCAAGCCCTGAGCCAAGCCCTGAGCAAGGACGAGTTGCGGCAGGTTTTGAGCCAAGCGCTCAATCAGGAGAGCGACGCGGAGTTCGGCGAAGAGCCAAATCAAGAAACGAGCCAAGAATCGAGCCAAGAATCGAACCAAGAGTCGAACCAAGAACCGGCGCAGAACGCCGACGAAAACCCGGCCGAACAACCGGACACGGAGGCAAGCGAAGAGGGCCACACCGAAAGCCAAAAGCAGAGCCAGGAGCAAATCGAAGAGCAGAGCCAAGATCGGGTCGAGGCCTCGAGACTGGCCAATGAGGCGATAGCCCAACCGTTAGCGGGGCAATTGCTCGAGCCGGCTTTCCTCGATCGCATTCCGCTCGGCATTCTGGTCTACCGCCATGACGGGCTCGTTTACGCCAATCGGCAATTTCTCGATTTGAGCGGCTACAGCGATCTGGCGGCGATTGAGGCGGCCGGAGGACTGAACAGGCTGTTCGCCGAACCAGACGCCAGTGCCGCATTTGCCGATGGTGCCGGCACGCAGGCGCTCGCGATCATCACCCGGTCCGGCGAACGACTGCCGGTGGAAGGGCGGATGGTCACCGTGCCCTGGAACGCGGCGCCGGCGATGGCGCTTATTCTGACCAAAAATCAATCCGAGGCCGCGGCGAGCGAACCCGCGGCGAACGTGGACAACCAAGAGCCCGCCGATGCCCAGCGCGAGGCCCAGCACATCGCGGCGGCCAAAGCTGAATTCGTCGCTGAATTCGTCGCCAAAATAAGTCACGATATCCGCAATCCGCTGACTGCCATCGCCGGCTTTGCCGAAGCGATCATGAGCGAACGCTTCGGGCCGATCGGCAATGAGCGCTATCGCGAATACATCAAGGACCTCCACGCCGCCGCCGCGCATCTGTCGTCGATGGTCGACGACATGTTCGACCTGTCGAAGCTCGAGAGCGGACGCATCGATCTGACCTTTGCCAAGGTGAACCTAAATGAACTTGTCCAGCAATGCGTCGGCATGATGCAGCCGCAAGCCAACCGCGCGCGCATCATCATTCGCAGCGCGCTGACATCTGCGCTGCCGCCCGTCAAAGCCGACGAACGGGCGCTGCGGCAGATCGTGCTCAACCTGTTGTCGAATTCGATCAAGTTTACCGGTCCTGGCGGTCAGATCATCGTCTCGACGGTGTTCTCCGACACGCGCGAGGCGATCCTGCGGGTTCGCGACACCGGCGCCGGCATGAGCGAAAAACAGATTGCGGCGGCGCTCGAGCCGTCCGCGGATATCGATGCCTGGGCGAGCTCTGGTTCGGGTGGAACCGAGTTCGGGCTGCCGTTGACCAGAGCGCTCGCCGAAGCCAATCACGCCCAGTTTCGGATCAAAAGCGCGCCGGAGGCCGGAACTCTGGTCGAGATCGCGTTTCCGCCAAATCGTACGGTCGCCGATTGAACCCGCAGCGCGGTGTCAAGCGACGCGGTCGAGTTTTTGCCGAGATTGCCGACGACACTCCCAACGCATGAACGCGGCGAGTCGCCTCCGCCCAGTCGTCCTTCGCCAAGTCGGCCAGGCTTTGTTTCTGGCCGGCGTTATTTTGCTTACACCGGCGGCGCGCGCGGCCGATGTCGATTTGTTGCTGGTGCTGGCGGCCGATGTGTCGCGCAGCATCGATGCCGCGAAATTCCAGTTGCAGCGCGACGGCTATACCTCCGCGGTCGCCGACGCGCGGGTCCTCGACACCATTCGCGCTGGCCGTAATGGCCGGATCGGACTGACCTTCATCGAGTGGTCCGGGATCGGCGCGCAGCGCATCGTCGTCGATTGGATGACGATCGGCGATGCGGCGTCGGCGAAAGATTTCGGCGATCGCCTGCTGGAGTCGCCGCGCTCATTCGCTGATCGTACCTCGATCAGCGGCGCCATCGAATTCGCCATGGCGCAGCTCGCCCGCGCGCCATTTAGCGCGCGCCGCCAAACCATCGATATTTCCGGCGACGGCACCAACAATTCCGGCCGCGACGTGGCCGAACTACGCGATCAAGCCGTGGCGAAGGGAATCACGATCAATGGACTCGCGATCTTGAGCGAAACTCCGCTGCCGTGGAATCCGGAGCACACCAATCCGCCCGGCGGGCTCGATCGTTATTATCGCGCCAATGTCATCGGCGGACCGGGCGCCTTCGTCATGGTGGCAAGGAATTTCGAGTCCTTTGGCGAGGCGATTATCAGCAAGCTGATTGCCGAGGTTGCCCAAGGACACGAGAACGAGAAAGAGCGCGAGCCCCAGTCCCGGCGCACTGCGGCTCGGTGAAGCTCGCTCGCCGCAGCCGCGACCGCGTTTTTGTTGGGCCAGGCACGATCCCGCCGCTTTCGCCCGCAAGCCACGAAAGCGACACAGATGATGGGCAGGTTTGCGGGTAATCTGCGGCCCGGTATAGTCGGTGGGCTTCACAGCAATCGGAAACAGCGTCCCGTGAACGCGGCTTTTGGCTTGAAACGCCTTGCGATTGCCGCCGCCGCTATTATTGCGGCGGTGCTTATCAGCGTGATCGGCGTATCCTTGCTGCTGCCGGCGGCTTCGGTCCGCGATGCGATAAAGTCGGAAATTCGCGGTGTGACCGGTCTCGATCCGGTGCTTGGCGACGATATTTCATTGTCGCTGTTTCCATCGGGAAGCGTGCGCTTCCGCAACGTCGTGCTCGCTAATCAACCGACTGGCGAGCCGGCCGTCGCCGCGGACGAATTGATCGCTCGGCTGCGATACTTTCCGCTGTTGGCGGGCCGCATCGAAATCGCCGACGTGACGCTGGTGCGTCCGACCATCAAGGTCGCCTTTTCGGCCGCAGGCGACTCCAATTGGTCGGGCCTGATTTCGTCGCTCGCCCGCGCGCTCGCCCCGCAGTCCGAGCGCGCCGCCGTATTCTCGGAAATCGGCATTCAGGACGGCACCGTCATTCTCTATGACGCGCGCAGTGACGCGACCGAACGGCTGGAGGGTCTCGAGTTTCAGGTGGCGTGGCCTTCGATCTCGCGCAGCTTCGGCGCCAACGGCCATTTCACCTGGCACAAGGAAAAGGTCGACGCCAGCCTTGCGCTCACGGATTTTCTCGCGGCGCTGACCGGCGACCGTTCGGGTCTTAAGATCCGGCTGTCCAGCGCGCCGCTCACGCTCGCTTTCGACGGTTCGGCAAGCGACGAACCGACGCTCAAAGTGCAAGGTACGCTCGGCGTCGAAGCGTCATCGCTGCGCGAGGCGCTGCGATGGATCGGCAATGACCGGCTGCCGTTTGGCGGGTTCGGGCGATTTGCGCTGCGCGCGCAAAGCGACATCGGCGGGCGCGTGGCATCGCTCTCCAACGTCAATGTCGAGCTCGACGGCAATAGCGCGGAAGGCGCGCTCACCATATCGACCGATCCGCGCCGGCTGGTGCAGGGCACGCTGGCGGCCGACACGCTCGATCTGACGCCCTATGTTTCCGGAATTCGGCTGCTGGCGCGCAACGAACGCAACTGGAATCAGCTGCCGATCACGCTCGATGGCGTCAACGACCTAAGTCTCGATCTGCGGCTGTCGGCCGCCAACATCAAAATATCCACCGCTCGCCTGGGCCGCACCGCGGTCGCCGCCACGATGCGCGAGAGCAAACTCAATATCACCGTCGGCGAATCGCAGGCCTTCGGCGGCGTGGCCAAAGGAACGCTCGGGCTCGCCAGCACCGACGGCGGCGTTGCCGCGACCGCCCATATGCAGTTCGCCGACGTCGATCTGGATAATTGTCTCGGTCAGGTGTTCGGGCTGCACAGGGTCGAAGGCCGCGGCACTTTGGCGATCAATCTCGAGGGCGCCGGTGACTCGGTTCTGGCCGTTACCCATGGGCTCAATGGCACCGCCGTACTCAATGCAAGCGCCGGCGCGCTGACAGGCATCAATATCGAACAATTGTTGCGCCGTCTCGAGCGCCGCCCGCTCTCGGGCAGCGGCGACTTCCGCAGCGGCCGTACGCCGTTCGATCAGCTCGCCATAAACCTCAAAGTCAACCAAGGTCTGGTCTCCATTGACGAGATGCGCGTTGTCGGGCCGTCGGTTCGCCTCGCGGTTGCCGGTCAGGCGTCGGTGCCGACCCGCGATCTCGATCTCAAAGGCGTGGCCACGCTGATCTCCACCGCCAGTGCCGACCAATTCGAACTGCCGTTTGTTGTGCAAGGCCCGTGGGACGACCCGATCATGCTGCCGGATGCGCAGAGCCTGATCCGGCGCTCCGGGGCAGCCGCGCCGCTTCTCGGCGGCGGCAAGCCGTTAAATGCCGGCGATGCGGTGCGTTCGGTCATCGATCAATTGATGGCCACACCGCAAACGCCGGCATCGCCCGCCGCGACCCCGGCGGCAGCGCCCGGCGCGCCGAACTCCGCGCAATAAGCCAAACGCGCCCGCGAGCGCTTTTCACTTTAGGGCTGCACGCGCGCCGGTGCGCCGCGGGCCGCGCTGAGCTTGGTGAGGATCGAAGCCGCGATCACTGCTAGTCCCACCACGGCGACGACAATAGTGCACACCGCGTTCATTTCCGGGCTGACGCCGAGACGAACCTCGGAATAGATGCGGATCGGCAGCGTCGTTGCGCCTGGACCGGTGGTGAAACTGGCAATGACCAGGTCGTCAAGCGAAAGCGCAAAAGCGAGCATCCAGCTCGCCGCGATTGCCGGAAAGATCAGCGGCAAGGTGACCAACACAAAAGTCTGCGCCGGAGAGGCGCCGAGATCCATCGCGGCTTCTTCCAGGCTCACGTCGAAATCGACGAGCCGCGATTGAACGATAACGGCGACGAAGCACGTCGCCATCGTGGTATGCGCAATGACCACGGTCCAAAACCCGCGATCGATCGAAACCGCCACAAACAAAAGCAGCATGGACAGGCCAGTAATGACCTCGGGCATGACTAATGGCGCATAGATCATCGCGGCGAACGGTAGCCGGCCGCGAAAGCGGCCGAACCGGACCAGCGCCACTGCCGCAAGCGTGCCCAAGAACGTCGCGATGGACGCCGAGATGAAGGCCACCCGAAAGCTGATCGACGCGGCTTGGAGAAGGCTCGCGTCTTGTGCCAGCACGGCATACCAGCGCATCGACCAGCCGCCCCACACCGCCACCAGGCGCGAGGCGTTGAACGAATAGACGACCAGAATGACGATCGGCAGGTACAGAAACCCGATGCCGAGAAGGAGCGCCGTAATGGTGAAAGCGGACAACTTGCGCATCTTAATCGCGCTCCATGCCGCGCGTGGCCTGATGCTGGAAAACCACGATCGGCGTGACCAAAAGGCAGACCAGAACGACGGCGACGGCTGCGGCGGTCGGCCAGTCCTTGTTGGCGAAAAATTCGCTCCAGATCGCCTGCCCGATCATCGCGGTCTGTGAGCCGCCGAGCAGATCGGGAATGACGAATTCGCCGACGATCGGGATGAAGCAGAGCAGCGAGCCTGCGACCACGCCCGGCGCCGACAATGGCAAGGTGATGGACCAGAACGTCCGCCATCGCGGGCAACCCAGATCCGCGGCGGCCTCAAGCAACGATTGGTCGAGCTTCTCCAGCGCCGCATAGAGCGGCAGAACCATGAACGGCAGATAGGAATAGACGATGCCGATATAGACCGCGGTATTGGTCGAAAGCCACGCCGGCGGCTCGCGTACGATGTGCAGCGCCAGCAATAGCTGATTGAGCGGCCCGTCGTGCTGCAGGATGTTCATCCACGCATAAATGCGAATCAGGAACGATGTCCAAAACGGCAGAATAACCAGCACCACCAGGACCGCCTGCAGGCGCGGCGCGGTGCGCGTGATTGCATAGGCGATGGGGTAGCCGATCACCAGCAGCATCAGGGTGGAAAACGCCGCGATCTGCAGGCTCTTCATGTAGGAAACGACATAAAGCGGGTCGGAGCCGAGGAAAACGTAATTGTCCAGCGACAGCCCCGCAAAAAACGATCGCACGCCGCTCCAGCCGGTCGACAGATCGAACAGTGGCGCATAGGGCGGCTGCGCGATCGCGCTCTGCGATAAGCTGATCTTGAGCACGATCAAAAACGGCAGCAAAAAGAATGCGACCAGCCACGCATAGGGCAGCCACAGGACGATACCGGCAAGACGCGAGCGTTTCGGCTGCGGGTTCATGCGGCTCCCGGCTCCGCTCATCGGGTCAGCACGATTGCGGCTTCCGGCAGAAAGCTAAGCCACACCTGGTCGTTCCAGCTAATTCCGCGCGCGGTGAGCGGCCCGATATTGGCAATCGCCGCTTGCAGTGGCACGCCGGCCTCGGTGCGCAGCTTATAAAGCGACAAGTCGCCGAGATAACCGATGTCGACCACGGTGGCGAGCACGCAGTTCTCCGCGTTGGCGCGTTGCGTCGGCTCGACTGCGCACGGGATGAGGCGGATCTTCTCCGGCCGCACGGCGACCCACACCGTCGCGTTGGGCTCGGCATCGATCTTTCCTGTCACGCGCAGCCGGCCCAAAGCCGTCCCTTCGATCGTGCCCGCGGGGTCGCCGACGCGGCCCTCGAACAGGTTGATGCTGCCGATGAAGTCGGCGACCCAGCGCGAATTCGGTTGCTCGTAAATTTCAGCCGGCGGCGCCACTTGCATCAGGCGGCCGCGATCCATGACCGCGATCCGGTCGGCCACCGTCATCGCTTCGCTCTGGTCGTGGGTGACGATGACGAATGTAAGGTCAAGCCGGCGCTGCAAATCCATCAGCTCGAATTGCGTCTCGCCGCGCAACTTTTTGTCGAGCGCCGCCATCGGCTCGTCGAGCAACAGCACCCGCGGCCGCTTCACCAGCGAGCGAGCAAGCGCGACCCGCTGACGCTGGCCGCCGGACAATTCCTGCGGCTTGCGGCGGCCGAAATTTTCAAGCTTGACCAGCGCCAGCATATCGGCGACGCGCGTCGCGATTTCGGACTTCGGCAAGCCCTCCTGCTTGAGGCCAAAAGCGATATTGGCTTCGACGGAGAGATGCGGGAACAAAGCATAGGACTGGAACATCATGTTAACCGGGCGGCGATGCGGCGGCACCGATGCCAGATCGACGCCGTCGAGAAGGATGCGGCCGGAGCTCGGCTGCTCAAATCCGGCAATGAGCCGCAACAGCGTGGTCTTGCCGCAGCCTGAAGGCCCGAGCAGCGCGAAGAATTCGCCTTGAAAGACGTCGAGCGACAGCTGGTCGACCGCGGCGAACGCGCCGAAGCGCTTGCTGACGGCCTCAATGCGCAGCAGCGGCTGTAAATTGCGCTCGGCCCAAGGCGCAAAGTCGCGTTTCGCCAAGCTCCGTTTCGCAAATCCTGAACTCATAGTGATAGCCGCCATCGATCTTCCGCGCGCACGTGTGCCGCAACGCTAATGCATTTTCACGATTTTCGGAAACGCCCGCGGCGAGGACAGCTCACATACGCCCACGCGTGTTCGCCTCGGCCATGAAGCGTTCGAGCGCCGCCGTCTGCTCCGGAGAGAACCGCAGTCCGAGCTTCGAGCGGCGCCACAGCACATCGTCCGCGGTCTGCGCCCATTCCTTGCGCATCAAATAGCGCACTTCGGCGGCGGTGAGATCGGCGCCGAAACAGGTCCCCAAATCCTCCGATCGCGTGGCGTTCTCGAGCAGGCGGTCGACACGGCTGCCATAGGCCCGCACCAACCGCCTGGCATGTTCGGTCCGCAGGAACGGCCAGCCTCGCAACGTGCGCTCGACCAGCGTCTCGAGCCCGTCATAAACGAAGTCGCCGCCGGGCAAATGGCTTTGCGCCGTCCACGGCCGCGAATGCGGGAAAAAGTGCCGCAAGCGCGCCAGCACTTGTTCGGCGAGACGCCGATAGGTCGTGATCTTGCCGCCATAGACCGTCAGCAGCGGCGCTTCGCCGTAGCGCTTGTCCAGAATCAGCTCGTAGTCGCGGCCGACATCCTGGGCCTTGCGTGCGCCGTCGTCATAAAGCGAGCGCACGCCGGCAAATGCCCAAACGACGTCGGCAGCGCCGATCTCGGTCCGGAAATATTCGTTCGCGGCCCGGCACAGATAATCGATCTCTTCGCCGCTCGGCGTCGCGGTCGAAGGGTCGCCGGAGAACGTCTGATCGGTGGTGCCGATCAGCGTAAAATCGCGCTCGAACGGAATGGCGAAAACAACCCGCCCATCGGCGGCCTGCAAGATGTAAGCGCGATCGTGATCGTAAAGTCGGCGCACCACGATGTGACTGCCCTTGTCGAGCCGCGGGCGATGCTGCGGCTGACGTTGTGGTTCTTGGCGCAGCACGGTCTCTGCGAATATTTCGCTCCAGGCTCCGGTGGCGTTGATGAGGACTCGGGCGGTCACGACATCGCGCTGACCGCGCGCGATGAGAACAAGCCGCCAGCTCTCGCCGCGCTCGGCCCGCACGCAGCGGGTGCGGGTGCGGATGACGGCGTCGCGCTCCGCAGCGTCCACGGCATTGAGGACGACGAGCCGCGCGTCGTCGGCAAAGCAATCGGAATATTCGAACGCATGGTGGAACCGGACCTTGAGCGGCAGCCCCGCCTCGTCGGTGACGAGATCGAGCTCGCGCGTGCCGGGCAGAATCTTGCGCCAGCCGATCCAATCGTAAAGCATAAGCCCGAGCCGGAGCAGGCTCGCCGAGCGCCGCGCTTCATTGATCGGCAAGACGAAGCGCATCGGCCGCACCAGATGCGGCGCTGCGCGCAGCAGCGCTTCGCGCTCGCGCAGGGCCTCATGCACGAGGCGAAACTGGCCGTGTTCGAGATAACGCAAGCCCCCGTGGATGAGCTTGGAGGAAGCCGAGGACGTGCCGGACGCGAGGTCGTTTTGCTCGATCAAAACCGTGCGCAGGCCGCGGCCGGCGGCGTCCCGCGCAATTCCGGTGCCATTGATACCGCCGCCAACAATAGCCAAGTCAAAATCAGCCACTGCGCCTCCCATATAGGGGAATAACGAACGCCAACCGCGATCTTGCCTCGGGTGCAAGATCGGTGATGATACGCTCAGGGAATACTACCCATGGATTTTCGCAATCGTCATGTCATTGTTACCGGTGGCGCGGGCGCGCTTGGCACCGCGGTGGTGGCGCGACTGATCGAGGCTGGCGCCCTCTGCCACGTGCCCTGCCTCAACGAGGCGGAGGTCGCGCGATTTCGATTGCGCGATCACAAGCAAGTCTCGGTCACCGTCACCGGATCGCTCACCGAAGAGGGGGCGATCGATAAGCTGTATCGCGGAGTGACCCCGCTCTGGGCTTCGGTCCACACCGTCGGCGGCTTTGCCGCCTCGGCTTTGCGCGATACCGACTTGACGACGATTCGTCAGCAGATCGAGATGAACCTCATCAGCTGCATCTTGTGCTGCCGCGCCGCCGTGCGCGCCATGACGGGCGCCGGCGGCCGCATCGTTAATGTCGCCGCGCGTCCGGCGCTGGAATGGCGAACCGGCGCCGGAATGACCGCCTATACCGCCGGCAAAGCCGGCGTGGCGGCGCTCACCGCGGCGCTGGCCGAGGAAGTCGCGAAGGACGGCATTTTGGTCAATGCGGTGGCGCCTTCGATCATGGACACGCCCGCCAACCGGCAAGCCATGCCGAAAGCCGATTATGGGCTGTGGCCGAAGACCGAAGAGGTGGCGGCGACGATCGCGTTTCTGGCTTCGCCGGAAAATCTCGTCACCCGCGGCGCCATCGTTCCGGTCTACGGAAAATCGTAGGCGCGCCGCTTTAATACCCCGCCCACAAGCCGGGCGTTGCCAATTCCAGTAGGTGCCCGTCCGGATCGCGGAAATAAATGCTGTCGCCGCCGCGCGGCCAATGGGTGCGGCCCTCGATCGCGACACCGGTCTCGTTGAGGCGGTTTTCCCAAATTTCCCGCTCCTCAGCAGCGATGGAAAAGGCCACGTGCACCGGACCATGCCCGTCGTGCGGCGGAATAGTGCCGCCGGGGAGCTGCACAGTTTGCAACGAGTGGCCGCGCAGAAATAACAGCAGCACGCCGCGATGACCGACGTCGTAAGCGCAAAGCCGCGGATCGCGATAAATGCTGTTCAGCCCTAGAACCTGTTCATAGAACGGACAGGCGCGCTCGAATGCCTCGACGTAGAGAACGGTCTCCAGAACGCCGAGGAGAGAAGGCATTTGCTGTTTCCATTCCCCATGCGCCGGAGTTCGCCGGCGCCAGCGTCGCGAAAAAATAATCCAAGCCGAAGCTATCCAGCGACCGGAACGATTTCCTCTTCCGGCATGGTCACGAGCCGGGTCACGGCGCTGGCGGCGACCACCGCGCGCTGCTGCGCATAGGCCTCGTGATTGCGTTCGATGTAATCGAGATCATAGAGATAATTCACCATCAAGCCATAAGATTGCCGCAGCGCCCGCTCCGACGTATCGGCGAGCCAATCGAGCCGCTCGAGCCGCGCGCCATTGCCGAGATGGAATCGGGCGACCGCATCGACCGGCAAGCTGCGGCCGTTGCGGGCGCGCAGGTAATACCATGCAGCGGCGCGCAGGAACGGCTCGCGCATTCGTTCGGCAATTTCGGGCGTGCGCCACCAGCCGTCGGTGTCGAGCGCGGCAAGTGTTCTTCGGTCGGCGTCGTCGATCGCGGCGGAACCGGTTTTGGCGCGTTCGCGGTTGAGCCATTCGGCGAAATTTGGCGCCGGTGACAGTGTCACAAAAGTGCCGACGCTTGGAATATCGCGTGAGAGCTCCTCGACCACCTGCTTGATCAGAAAATGACCGAACGTCACGCCGCTCAGCCCGCGCTGACAATTGGTGATCGAATAGAACACCGCCGTGGTGGCGCGCTTCGGTTCGACCGGATCGCGCTTGTCGGAAAGGATCGGCGCGATGGCGCCGGGAATTGCGCGGGTCAGCGCCACTTCCACGAAGATCAATGGTTCATCGACGAGCGCCGGATGAAAGAAGGCATAGCAGCGGCGATCCGGCGGATCGATGCGCCGGCGTAGATCGGCCCAATCCCTGATCTCATGCACCGCCTCGTAGCGAATGATCTTTTCCAGGATCGATGCCGACGTCGACCAATCGATGCGGCGCAGGACCAGAAAGCCGCGATTGAACCATGACGAGAACAAATGGACGAAATCGTTGTCGACGACCGCGAGATCGTCGCGATGGTCCATGGCATCGAGCAGTTGCTCGCGCATGCGCACCAGCGCCGCGGTGCCGCCGGGGGCGAGATTGAGCCGGCGAAACAATTCGAGCCGCCGCGGCTCGCTGGCGGCGTGAAGATCGGCCGCGGTTTCATCCGACGGCGATAGCCGCCAAGCGGCGATGGCGCGATCGATGCGCGGTTGATCGTGACCAAAGGTTCTGGCCAGCGATTCGAAGAAGGCAATGCGCGGCCCGGTCGTCAGTTCGGCGTAACCCGCCAAAATTTCCTGCGCCAGCGCCACGCCGGAGGCCTCGCCGCGGCCGGACAGTAAGTCCTCGCACAATTCGATCAGGCCAGCCGAACGTTCATGCGCCGGCTCGCGCCGCTCGCGCTTGATCAGCGCGCGACTGCGGTCGGCGATGCTTTGCAGCATTTCGCTAAAGAAGGTGGTGTTCACCGCGTCATCCCGTACGGCCAGACTTAGCTAATGCCGCGATACTCTAATAACAAGCTGGTTAAAGCCCTGTAGACAAAGCAGCGCCGCTTGGGCAGTTAAGCGCCGGCGCGGCGGCGACCGCGCGGCTTGTGGAGTTGGTCATGCCGGGCCCCTTGGCTGGATTGCGCGTCCTCGAACTTGCCCGCATTTTGGCCGGCCCCTGGGCCGGACAAATCCTCGCCGATCTCGGCGCCGACGTCATCAAGGTCGAACGCACCGGCGGCGGCGACGATACCCGCGCCTGGGGCCCGCCCTTCGTACCGGCGGCCGATGGCGGCCATCTTGATGCGGCTTATTTTCATTGCGCCAATCGCGGCAAGCGTTCGATCGAGCTCGATTTCACCACCGCCGAGGGCCAGCGGCTCGTCAAGAAGCTCGCCGCGCGTTCCGATGTGCTGATCGAGAATTTCAAGGTCGGCGGCCTGGTCAAATTCGGTCTTGATTACAAAAGCCTCGGCCCGGCCAATCCGCGATTGATCTATTGCTCGGTGACGGGTTTTGGGCAGACCGGACCGTCATCCGCGCGCGCGGGTTACGATCTGATGGCGCAGGGCATCGGCGGCATCATGGGCATGACCGGCGCGGCCGACGGCCCGCCGACGCGCGTCGGTGTGCCGATCTCCGATATCTTCTCCGGCGTCTACGCCACGATCGGCATTCTCGCGGCTTTGGTGCGGCGCGAGAAAACCGGGCGCGGCGGTTATGTCGATGCGGCGCTCGTCGATTCCACAGTCGGCACGCTCGCCTTCCAGGCGCTCAACTATCTCGTCTCCGGCGAACTGCCCAAGCGCATCGGCAATGCACATCCGAATCTCGTTCCTTATCAGGAGTTTCCGGTCGCCGACGGCCGCGTGATCATCGCCACCGGCAACGACGCGCAATTTGTCAAGCTGTGCGGCATTCTCGGCGCGCCGGAGCTCGCACAAGCCGAGGCCTACAAGGACAATAAAGGCCGCGTCGAGCATCGCGCCGAACTGGTCGGCAAACTGTGCGCGCTGACCTCGCGGATGAAACGCGAAGAGATTCTGGACAAGCTGGAAGCCGCCGGAATACCGGCTGGTCCGATCAACGATCTGCAACAAGTGTTCGCCGACCCGCAGGTCGTCCATCGCGGCATGCGGCTCGAACTGAAAAGCCCGGCGGCCAAAGCCGGCGTCATTCCCGGCATCCGCACGCCGATCATGCTGGACGAGGCGCCGATGGCGTCGGAGCGGCCATCGCCGCGGCTCGGCGAGCACACCGCCGAGATTTTGCGCGAGATCGGCGAAGGTTGAGGCCGCGGCGAACTTAACGGCGCCGACGGCGGCCGCTCCTGCCGGCGCTACTAGCGCGGCTACCGCTGCCCAACAGCGCCGCGCCGATCAGAATGCCGATGCCAAGCGCAACGCCCACGGTGAACAGCGGCCGCTCTTCGGCTTCGCTGGCGACGCGGGCCAGCGCATCGCTGCCGTATTTGGCGCCGAAATCGAGCGCTTGATTGCCAAGGCGCCCGGCTTGATCGCCCGCCGCTTGACCGCCTTTGCGGAAACGGTCCCCCATCTCGCTCAGGATTGTGGAGATGGCGTCGCCGATTTGATCGCTCGCGGTAGCCGCAGCCGCGGAGGTTTGGCGCCCGGCCATGCGGCCGACCCGCTCCAGTTCCTTCTCGACAGCGCCGAGATGCTTCTGGATGGCGGCAACGCTGGGAGCGAAATCCGATGTGCGATACTGGAACATGCTGCCTCGCGAAATCAATAGATTGCGATTAGGATCGCAACTTCGTGGTCGCACCAACCTGTCACCACCAACTTGCCAATTGTGCGTTTAGTTCCGTTACTTCGCGCGGTCTGCGATGATCGCGTAGATGAGTTGGTCGGGAATCGAGACCCTCATTCCCGTCACCCTGAGGTGGCCGCGAAGCGGCCCTCGAAGGGCTCGCGGAGCTTGTCATCGGGCCGGCCACTTCGGGCCGGACCCGTTGGCTCGCACCTCAGGATGACGGAATTGAATCACACCACCGCAGTCGGCGCCAAAGCGTCAATATCAGTCACAACATCGATCACGGCAGGCCGTTCCGCCGCCAGCGCTTGCGCGAGCGCCGCGGGAAAGGCGGAAGCCTGTTCGACACGAATGCCGAGCGCGCCCATATCCTGCGCAAGGCGCGCGAAATCGACCTTGCTGAAGGTCCATAATTCGCGCGCTTTCGCGGTCTGCTGCCCGCCATAGACACGGTCGAAGCCGCGTTTCGACTGGTTGCCGCTGCCATTGTTGTTCACAACCGTGACCGCATTGATGTTCCAGCGCGCCGCGGTCTCAACTTCGGCGATGTGGTACCAGAAGCCGGCATCGCCGGTGAAAGTGACCACCGGGCGCTCCGGACACGCGCATTTGGCGCCGAGTCCAGCCGGGAACGCCCAGCCGAGATGTCCGGCGCTGCGCATATAGCTTTGCCGCGGCGAGGTCAGGTCGAACATGCCGCCCATCCACATACCGGCGTGACCAGTGTCGACGACGACGATGGCATCGTCCGGCACGTGGCGGGTGAGTTCATGGCACAGCCGCTCCGGCCGGATCGGCACCGCGTCCGATGTGAGCGCCGGCTCGTATTTTTTCCGCCATTTGCTGCAGATCGCATTCACTTCGCCGATCCAGTTTTTGCGTTTGACGGCACTGGCACGATCGGCCTGCGCCAGCATGCGCGCGAGCGTTACCTTGGCATCGCCATTGACCGCCGCGAGCAGCGGATAATTGCGGCCGAGCGCCTCCGGCTCGATGTCGATCTGGATCGCCGACGTGCCGATCTTTGGCACCGCCCAGAAATGCGTCGTCATGCCGCCGGTTTCGGTGCCGACGAAGCATACGAGATCGGCGGCATTGACCACGCGGTTGGCGCTCTCGCGCGAATAGGTGCCGACCACTCCGACCGCGAGCGGATGACTGCCGGGAATCGCATCCTTGCCGTTGAGCGAGGTCGCGACCGGAATCTGCAGCGCCTCGGCAAGCGCGACGAGTTCGGCAGCGGCGCCGGAAGCGCGTACGCCGCCGCCGGCGACGATCACCGGCCGCGTTGCCTCCTGCAGGATCTTCAGCGCCGCGCGCACGCTCGCTTCGTCGGGCGGCGGACGAAAGGCCGGCAGCTGCGCAAATTGCGGCTCGACCAGCGGCTCCATGTCGGCTTCCTCGGCATCGATCTGGCCTTCATTGCCACGAAATTGCAGGTGCACCGGGCCGGGACAGCCGGTCACGGCCGTGCGAAAGGCTTGGCGCACCATGTCCGGAAAGCGCGCGACATCGTCGACGGTCGCGTTGAACTTGGTCACCGGCTCGAACGCCGGCATGTCGTCGATCTCCTGATAGACCTTGCGGAATTTTGTTTTCGGTTCGCGGCCGCCGGTCATCGCGATCACCGGCGCGTGCGCAAGCCACGCGTCGCGCAATCCGGCGGCAAGATTGAGCGCACCGATCACTTGCGCCATACAGATGCCGGGCTTGCCCGAAGCGCGGGCGTAGCCGTCGGCCATGTAGGCGGCAGCTTTCTCGCCATGCACATGCAGGCGCTTGATGTCGGTGCGGCGCTCCATTTCGGCGAAGGTGGTGCGCAAGACCGCAGGCACATGAAACACATGCGTGACGCCATAGCCTTTGAGCATGTCGGCGAGACATTGCGCCCCGCTCATTTCGCGATTGTGTCCGAGCTGCATTCCTCACCCCAGCGTCAAAACTCATGAAGCGCCTCTTCGCCGAAGCGCGTCGCATCAAACGAAATGCTAGTTATCGAACACCGCGACGGCGCGGATCGGCGAACCGGTGCCCTCGCGCCATTTCAGCGGCAGGCCGATGAACTGAAATTCGCCCTGCCCGAGCAGCACCTCGAGATTGCACAGGCTTTCCATATGCGTGATGTCGAGTTCGAGGCAGGCTTTGTGGACGAGTGCATTGACTTTACCTTCCGGCCCCGGCCGCATCGAGTCGATGCCGAAATGCACGACGCCCTGGCGGGCAAGCCACTCGGTCGCCGCGACATTGACGCCCGGATTGTCGGTCGAATAAGCCGCGGTCGGGAACGTGCGAGCGTGATGGCCGGTGCAAAGGAGCACGGTGCCCTTTTTCGGAATCGGCACGCCCGCCTTCTTGACCGCGGCTTCCAGATCCGCCGGCGTGATCTCGGCGCGCGGCGCGGTATGCCGCAAATCGATGCAGATGCCGCGCACGATGCAGTTTTCCAGCGGATATTTGTCGATCGGCGTGCCGCTTTTGCCGAAATGGCGCGGCGCGTCGATATGTGTGCCGCCATGATCCGGCATGGAGAAAAACATCACCATGTTGCCGTGAACATTGCCGGAGTCGACGAAGGACTCTTCATGCGTCTTCCAGATACCGTGAATGATCGGCGGCTGCCCCGGATAGGACGGCGTGCGATGATAAAGCTCGCGGCTTAGATCGACGATCCGCATACTGCGCCCCTTAGCGTTTTCGCCGCTTCGTGGCTTATTGCGGCTTGAAATTCATCGCCACGCCATTGATGCAATAGCGCAAATGGGTCGGCGGCGGACCGTCTTCAAAGACATGGCCGAGATGACTGCCGCAGCGGCTGCAATGCACTTCGGTGCGGACCATGCCGAAACTGCCATCGGTCGAGGTTTCGACCGCGCCGGGCTCGGGATCATTGAAGCTCGGCCAGCCGGTGCCGCTCTCGAACTTGGTCTTGGAGACGAACAGTTTCTGATCGCAGCCGGCGCAATAGAACATGCCGGCGCGTTTTTCGTAATTCAGTGCGCAGCTGCCCGGCCGCTCGGTGCCGTGCTCGCGCATGATGTGATACTGCTCGGGAGTGAGGATTTTGCGCCATTCCGCTTCGGTATGGCTGACAGGATAGTGCTTGGTGTCCAGATTGGTGCTCATGTCGGTACTCATGTCGGTATGCCGTACTCGATATAGATCGTCATAAACGTAATCGATGTATGACAATGCGCAATCCCACATCCACCGGTCACAATCGCGTCGCGCTCACCGCGGTCGCCGCTGAGCTCGGCATTATGTTTATCGGCGCGATCTTGCCGACGCCGCTTTACCCGCTGTACCGGGAAGCTTTTGGATTTTCCGGCGTCACATTGACGCTGATCTATGCGACTTACGTTCTTGGCAATCTCACCGCGCTCCTGTTCTTCGGCCGCCTCGCCGACCAGATCGGACGGCGGACGACAAGCTTGCCGGCCGTTGCGGTCGGCATTGCCAGCGCTGCCGTATTTGCGGGGGCGCAAGGCACCGGGTGGCTGTTCGTGGCGCGCGGCGTGAGCGGTTTTTCGACCGGTCTTGCGTCCGGCGCGGCCACTGCCTGGATTGCTGAACTTTATGCAGGAAGCGACAAGAGCCGCGCCGCCCGCGTCGCTTCCGCAGCGAATTTCTTCGGCTGCGCCGCCGGGCCGCTGATCGGCGGGGTGTTTGCGCAATTCGCGGTCGCGCCGCTGCGGCTTTGTTATCTGGCCTATCTGGTTTTGTTGTGCGGCGCCGCCGGCGCGATCTTCCTGCCGCGCGAAACTGTGACGCAACCGAAACCCCTCGGCGACATCGACCTTCGGCCGCGCATCGGCATGCCGCCGGGAATCCGGTTGCAATTCATTTCACCCGCCGTGACCGGCTTTGCCACCTTCTCGCTGATCGGCTTCTATTCGGCGCTGATCCCGAGCCTTCTCGGCGAGACGCTGCATCAATCCGCGCCGCTCGTCGCCGGCGGTGTCGTCTGCGAGTTATTCCTTGTCGCCGCGGTAGCCATTCTCACGAGCGGCATGTTAGCGAGCCAGACCGCTACGCTCACGGCGTTACTGCTGTTGCCGCCGAGCGTGTGGATTCTGGTCGGAGCGGAAGTTAATCACTCGCTGGCACTGCTTTTGTTCGCAGCCGCGCTGGGCGGCCTTGCCGGCGGCCTCGGCTATCGCGGCAGTCTCGAAGTGATCAACCGCATCGCGCCAGCCGACCGGCGCAGCGAAGTCGTGTCGAGCTATATGATCGCGCTGTTCGCGGGCAACTCGGTGCCGGTGATCGGCATCGGATTTCTTGCCGCCGCCACGACTGCGCTCACCGCGCATGTGATCTTCGCCGCGGTGCTCACCGTGCTCGCCGGGCTTGCAATGCTGACCGGTTTGAAATTCCCGCCGGAGAAGTGACGGGTGCAGCATGAGAGCCTCATTCGATCAGGTATCATGATGCGCTCATTTGTTTGCGCACGCGAAAATCGGTTCCCACTTTCCGGGATCATTTGTTTGCGCATGATCTTATCCGAAAACCGGTTCCCACTTTTCGGGATCATGCGCTACTTGATCGCCAGCGGATTGGTCGGCGAGCCGACCGCGCCGGTGATCGGAATCGCCGGCGCCACGAACATGAATTCGTAAGTTCCGTCGGCGGCGCAATCCTGGGCGAGGTCTTTGACGTAAAAAATCTCGCCCATGGTCATGCCCATGATCGGGATTGTGATCCAGTGCCACGGCTGATTGATGCCGCCCTCGGTATTGTTCGGCCGCACTTCGCAGCCCCAGGTGTCGCTGGCGAGCGCGGCAAGCTCGGTGCGGGCGACGAATTCCAGCGTCTCGAAAGCAAAGCCCGGCGCATCGCCGCCGGGATAGCCGTCCCAGCTTTTGGCGTTGAGGCAGCGCTCCATTTGCCCGGTGCGCACGACGATGTAATCGCCACGCTTGAATTCGACCTTCTGTTTTTTCGCCGTCAGTTCGAGGTCGGCGCAGGTGATGCCATAGCCGTCGTCCAACCACTCCTTGCCGAGCGCGCGGGCGACGTCGAGAAAGATGCCGCGGCCGACCATCTTGTTCTTGGTTTTCTCAATGCCGCATTTCTGCGCGCCGAACGACGATACTTCGCGGCAATCGTAACCGTTCCACATATAATTCTCATAGAACACATGCCCGAGGCCGTCCCATTGCGTGCCGCATTGCAGCGGCATCACCACCATGTCGTCGGCAGCGCGGATGCCGCGCTTGTCGAGCACGCCGGCATAGGCGTCGGTGCCGGTGCGCAGCATGGTGTGCAACGGATTGATGCGGCCGAGCGCCGGATAAGAGGTCTTGCCACCCTGCGGGCCGCTATTTTCGAAATTGAGCGCGAGCGAGATCACCTTGCCCTTTTTCACGAGCCTCGCCGCGGCGACGATGTCCTCGGCTTGCGTGTAATTGAGCGTGCCGATCTCATCATCGGGACCCCATTTGCCCCAGTTCTTGTATTTCTCCGCGGCTTGGCGGAGATCGTCTCGCGTTACTTTGCGCCCTGCCATTGGCTTTCGCTGCCCCTCTTTGCTGTGCGGTGGATTTGACGGGTCTCTCTCTCTGTTCGCCCATGCTCGCCCAAAACATGGAGCGATGCTAGCATTCTCGCGTGATGAGGAGGATGCTATGCGCGCGTTCAGGCCGTGGGTTCGTCTCTGCGTGTTTTGCGCAAGCCTTTTTGGCGCAAGCCTCGCGATCGGGCTGTCGCTCGCGGCCCCGGGCCGCGCCGCCGACACCTATCCCGATCACAAGGTCCGCGTCATCGTGCCGTTCGCGGCCGGCGGTCCGACAGACGTGATCGCACGCATGGTGTCGGAACAATTGTCCGAGGCCTGGGGGCAGCAGCTCTATGTCGAGAACATGCCCGGCGCCGGCGGCAATCTCGGCGTTGAGAACGGCGCGCGCGCCGCGCCCGACGGCTACACGATCGTCGCCGTATCCACCGGCTTCATCATCAATCCCAGCATGTACTCAAAGATCGGCTATGACCCGGTCAAGGACTTCGCGCCGATTTCGCTGGTGGCTGCCTCGCCCAATGTCGTCACCGTTCATCCTTCGGTGCCGGCGAAAGACCTCAAGGAGCTGATCGCGTTGATCAAGGCAAATCCCGGAAAATACAGCTTCGCGCAGCCGGCCACCGGTTCGACCCCGCATCTTGCCGGCGAACTGTTCAAGCAGACCTACAATCTCGATCTCGTCACCGTGCCGTTCAATGCCGCGCCGCTTGCGATCAATTCCACGCTCGGCAATCACACCCCGATCGCCTTTACGGCGTTGCCTCCCGCGATCGGCAATGTCAAAGACGGCAGCCTGCGCGGCATTGCGATTCTGGCGAAACAGCGCGTTGCGGCGCTGCCTGAGCTGCCGACCAATGTCGAAGAAGGCGTGCCGGGACTTGAAAGCGATACGCTCACGGGAATCGTGGCGCCCGCCGGCACGCCCAAAGCGATCATCGACAAGTGGAACGCGGCGATCGTCAAAATGGCCGCCGATCCGGAGATCAGGAAAAAGCTCGAGGCTCTCGGCTTCGTGCCGCTCGCCAATAGCCCGAGTGAGTTCACCGAGCGCATCAAGTCGGAAATGGCGCGCTGGGATGAAGTGGTAAAGACCGCCGGCATCCACGTCGATTAATTTGCAACCAGCCCCATGCGCATTATTGATATTCGCGAGACCTCAGTCCCGCTCAATTCCACGCTCGCCAATTCGAGCATCGATTTCTCCGAGATGACCACTTCGGTGGTCGCCGTCATCACCGACGTCAAACGCGACGGCGAAACCGTCTGCGGCTTCGCCTTCAATTCCACTGGCCGCTACGCCTGCGGGGCGCAAATGCGCTCACGCTTCATTCCACGCATCCTTAAAGCGGAGCCGTACTCGCTGCTCAACGAGAGCGGCGATAATTTTGCGCCGGAAAAAATTCTGAGCGTGATGATGCGCAACGAAAAATCCGGCGGCCACAGCGAACGCTCGATCGGCATCGGCACGATCGAGGTCGCGGTGTGGGACGCGGTCGCCAAGATCGCCGGCAAGCCGCTGCATCGCGTCCTGGCCGAGCGTTTCAACGGCGGCAAGGCCGCGGAGAAGGTGTTCTGCTATGTCGGCGCCGGCTGGTACGCGCCCGGCAAGACGATCAGGGATCTGCAGGACGAGATGCGCGGCCATCTCGATGCCGGCTACACGATGGTGAAGATGAAAGTCGGCGGCATGCCGCTTGCCGACGATCTCAAACGCGTCGAGGCGGTGAAATCCATACTGCCGCGCGGCGGCAAGCTCGCCGTCGACGCCAACTCCAAATTCGGCCGCGACGAGGCGCTCGCTTACGCACGCGGCCTCGAACCGTTCGCGCTGCGCTGGTTCGAAGAGCCGTGCGATCCGCTCGATTTCGCGCTGCTCGCCGAAATCGCGGCGGTCTACAACGCGCCGCTGTCGACGGGGGAAAATCTTTTCTCGACGCAGGATGTCGAAAATCTGGTCCGCTTCGGCGGGCTAAAACCGCAGCGCCACGACGTCATCCAGGTCGATCCGCCGCAGGCCTATGGCGTCGTGCAATATGCCCGCACGCTGGAGGCGCTGGCGCGGCACCAATGGCCGCGCAGCCTGATGTTCCCGCACGGCGGCAACCAGATATCGCTCGCGATCGCCGGCGGTTTTGGCCTCGGCGGCGCCGAATCCTACCCCGGCGTGTTCGGCGATTTCGGTGGCTTCGCCGACGATGCGCGGCTCGAAGACGGTTATCTGAGATTGTCGGATCGGCCCGGCATCGGCTTCGAAGGTCAGGCGCGGCTTCATCGCATCATGCGCGAGCTGGCGGCTTAGCGCCGCTACTCCCCCGTAAGCCCCTTGTCGCGGATCACCGTGCGCCAGCGCGCGATCTCGTCGCGCATATAAGCGTCGAATTGCTGTGGCGAGCTCGGCGCCGGCGTAGTGCCGGCGTCGCGCAATTGCTCGCGAAGACTGGGATCCTTAAGCGCTGCGACCATGGCGGCATTGAATTTGGCAATGACCGGCGCGGGCGTGCCGGCCGGCGCCAAAACGCCCGCCCAGTTGTCGCCAATGACGCCGGCAAAGCCTTGTTCCACGAAGGTTGGAACATCGGGGAAAATATCGGAGCGGTGCTTTGACGAGGTGGCGAGCGCTTTGAGCTTGCCGGCCTGTACCTGCCCCATCACGGTCGGAATATCGCCGACCAGGCCGTCGAGCCGCCCGCCAAGCACGTCGGTGATGGCCTGCGCCGCGCCGCGATACGGCACCGACTGCAATTGAATGCCGGCGTCGGCCTCGAATAATTGCAGTGCGAGGTCGGACATCGCGCCGCGCCCGGTAATGCCGATCGTGGTCGCGCCGGGCTTTTTGCGCGCAAGCTCGGCAAGCTCGCGCGCCGAATTCACCTTCATGCCGGCATTGACCACCAGCACCGGCGAATTGATCGCGGCCTCGCCGACCGCGGCAAAATCCTTGATCGGGTCGTAGTTCAGATCGGAGTGGAAGGCCGGGCTGATCGCGATCGCTCCCGCCGTGGTGAAGAACAGCGTATAACCGTCGGGCTCCGCTTGCGCGACATATTGTGCGGCGACCGCACCATTGGCGCCCGGCTTGTTCTCAACGGCGATCGCCTGGCCGAGCGTGCTCTCCAGCTTGGCCGCGATCAGCCGCGCGGTGCGATCGGCGGTGCCGCCTGCGGTAAAGGCGACGATCAGGCGGACCGGACGGGTCGGATAATCCTGCGCGTGAACGATCGGGCTGGAAAGAACGGCAACCGCCAAAGCGAGCGCGCGGAACATGGAGCGGGCCTTTGCTCATTTCCCTTTGTCAAATGGATTAGAGCATCGACCGGTCAAGTTGAACAAGCGCGTCATTGCGAGGAGCGCAAGCGACGAAGCAATCCAGTCGGGCTCTTCCGACTGGATTGCTTCGCTCCACTTCGTTGCGCTCGCAATGACGAATTAATTCGCCTTAAGCTCAGCCCGACAGCCGCTCAATAGCCGCGCCGCAGCGGCCGAGCTTTTCCTCCAGCCGCTCGAAGCCGCGGTCGAGGTGATAGACGCGATTGACGATCGTCTCGCCTTCGGCCGCGAGCGCGGCGATCACCAGCGACACCGAGGCGCGCAGATCGGTCGCCATCACCGGCGCGCCTTTGAGCGCCGCCACGCCTTCGATGGTGGCGCGCTCGCCGTCGAGGTGAATGCGCGCGCCGAGCCGCGTCAGTTCACCGACATGCATGAAGCGGTTCTCGAAGATCGTTTCGGTAATGTGCGACGTGCCGTTGGCGCGCGTCATCAGCGCCATGAGCTGGGCCTGCAGATCGGTCGGGAATTCAGGGAACGGCGCGGTCGTCACGTCCACCGGCGCCAAGCCATTGGCGGCGCCGTTGCGAGCAATGCGGATGCCCTCGTTGGTCGGCGTGACGGTTACGCCGGTGCGCGTGAGCACGTCGACCGCGGCTTGCAGGAGTTCCGGCCGTGCGTTTTGCAGCAAGACATCGCCGCCGGCCATCGCTGTTGCCATGGCATAGGTGCCGGTCTCGATCCGGTCGGGCAGTACCGTGTGCCGCGCGCCGTTCAACTTGGCGACGCCTTCGATGACGATCTGCTTGCTGCCGGCGCCGGAAATGCGCGCGCCCATTTTGTTGAGGCAGTCGGCGACGTCGACGATTTCGGGCTCGCGCGCCGCGTTTTCGATCACGGTGGTGCCCTGCGCCAGGCTCGCCGCCATCATGGCGGTGTGGGTGCCGCCGACGGTGACTTTCGGGAAAACGATTTCCGCGCCGCGTAGTCCGTGCGGCGCGCGCGCCACCACATAGCCGCTTTCGATCTCGATTGCGGCGCCGAGCTGCGCCACCGCCATGATGAGCAGATCAACCGGCCGCGTGCCGATGGCGCAGCCGCCCGGCATCGAGACGCGCGCCTCGCCCATACGGGCAACGAGCGGCGCCAGCACCCAGAAGCTGGCGCGCATTTTGGACACGAGCTCGTAAGGCGCGGTGGTATCGACAATGCGGGAAGCTGAAATGTGCAGCGTCTGGCCATGATCGGCGGTCTGGCCAGAACGTTTTCCGCTGACCATGATGTCGACGCCGTGATTGCCGAGGATGCGCTCGAGCAACGCCACATCGGCGAGCCGCGGTACATTTTCCAGGATCAAAGTCTGATCGGTGAGGAGGCTCGCGATCATCAGCGGCAACGTCGCGTTCTTCGCCCCGGAGATCGGAATAGTGCCGTTCAAGCTGCGGCCGCCAATGATGCGAATGCGATCCATGCTCATCCCCGAAGGTCCGTTGCGGACCGATCTCACCATAAACCTATATGGCGTTCGTTAATCGAATTGCTTGTCTACTCGCCGGGCCGGGCGCGCAAAGCAAAAATGCCGGCAGCCATCCCATCCACGCCTACTCCTCATCGCGATTGCGGCGGAAGTCGGGTGCGCCGCCCGCCGCCGCGGCGTCTTGGGATGAACTCTCGGCCAGCGGCGTTTTGTGTGCCGCGGCGCGTTCCCGCGCTTGTTGCTTGCGCCGCTTGAGGTTTTCGCGCAGCGCCGCGGCCAGACGCGCCTTGCGCGCGGCGTGAGCATTCGCCTTGCCGCTTTTACCGGTTTTACCGCTGATGACCATGGCCGCACTCAAAACACGCCCGCCGACGGCCGACAATACCGCTGGGGCCGATTGGCCGCTCGCTTGCGCGGGGATGTCCCCTATGGCAAGGAACGCCGCGCAATTCCACCTCTTATGAGACCCGCGCGTCAGCCCGCGCCTGCTGCCGTAGCTCAGTGGTAGAGCACTCCCTTGGTAAGGGAGAGGTCGTCAGTTCAATCCTGACCGGCAGCACCAGAAACCTCCAACAAAAACACGACATAAGCGGGCAGCCACTCCCCTTTCTCCCAGTTTTCGATCGTGAACAAGCCGTGAATTCCCCCAGCAAACTGGGGGAAAATCGGGGGACTTTGTTCGACAGGCGTTCCGCTCACGCATTGACGCATTGGAGACCCCCACCGGAAATTGGAAAACGAAACCCCCGCGCGGTAAGGGCGGCATGACGACGGGACTCGCTGCGCCGACAGCAATCGATTTGGTGACGCAGGCGATTGATTACGTGCGGCCTCACCTCGATCGCTCTAATCCCATAGGTGAGCGCCTAAAGGCTTTATGGGCAGCCGTGGTGGCAGCACGCGATTTTGGCGCGAGTGACGTTGTTGAGTCGGAGTTCTTGCAGATTGCCCGAGATGTCGGACTTTTTGCTGATCTTGGTTGCCACGCTGATGCTGATCTGCGGCACGTTATTCGGTGGGCAATCCGCGATTTAAATCCATTTCAATAGGTCGTTCGATGTCGACCTTCGCCGAAGATTTCGACCGCGGTTTTCGAGACGCACGGCAGCGTGCCCTTTCTAAAGCAGATCGAAAAAACAACAACGGAAAAGCACCCAGGGAAGCAGATGCGCCCATCCAAACCGGCAGCATATCGATCGAGGACTTTCACGCATACATGCCAATGCACAAGTACATTTTCGAACCGAGTGGGGAGCTTTGGCCGGCCGCCAGTATCGACTCGCGTCTTCCTGGTCGACAGCTCCTGAAGCAAGATGGCACGCAGTCACTTGATAATGAGGGCAAACCAAAAATCATAAAGGCCAGTCGCTGGCTAGACCAGCATAAGCCAGTGGAGCAGATGACGTGGGCGCCGGGCTTGCCTACTCTGATCCGCAATCGATTGATTGCCGAGGGCGGATGGATCGAGCACAACGGCGTCACTTGTTTCAACCTTTATCGACCGCCGATCATCGAGCCGGGGACGGCGACGAAAGCTAGCCCATGGCTCAACCATGTGAGCAAAGTCTTCGGCAACGACAGTGACCACATCTTGAAATGGCTCGCCCATCGGGCGCAGCGACCACCCGATAAAATCAACCACGCGCTCGTGCTCGGCGGTGCTCAGGGCATCGGCAAGGATACGTTGCTCGAACCAGTGAAACGGGCGATAGGACCGTGGAACTTCTCGGAAGTTTCACCGCAACATATGCTTGGCCGCTTCAATGGATTCCTACGATCTGTGATCCTTCGCGTCAGCGAAGCCCGCGATCTCGGCGACATCGATCGCTTCCAGTTTTACGATCACATGAAGGCTTATACCGCCGCCCCGCCTGACGTGCTGCGCGTCGATGAGAAGAACCTGCGCGAATATGCCGTGCCGAACTGCGTCGGCATCATCATCACCACCAATCACAAGACCGATGGCATATTTTTACCACCGGATGACCGACGTCACTTTGTCGCGTGGTCCGATCTCACCAAGGAGGACTTCGGGGCAGGTTATTGGACCGATTTATGGGCATGGTATCGGGACGGCGGCGACCGCCACGTGGCGGCGTTGCTCGCTGAATATGACCTTGCAGCCTTCGATCCGAAGGCTCCGCCGCCGAAGACACAGGCGTTTTGGGAGATAGTCGACGCATCCCGCGCCCCGGAAGATGCCGAACTACTCGATGTCATAGACATCATCGGCTCGCCCGCCGCTTTGACACTGGCGCAGATGGCTGGCCGCGCCACCGGCGACTTCGCTGAGTGGCTTCGTGACCGCAAGAACTTTCGCCGTATTCCTCACCGGCTGGAAAACTGCGGCTATGTCGCCGTCAGAAACGAAGCGGCCAAGGACGGCCTATGGAAGATTGAGGGCAAGCGGCAGGTGATTTACGCCAGGGCAGAACTGCCGCTCTGGCACCGTATAGCCGCCGCCAGCGACCTCACCCGGTAAGAGAAGTCAGTGAAGTCAGTGATCCGCTATCCGCATTACTCCGAAATATCAATGCTCACCAATCAGCAAGCCCGCACGCGCGTAATGGAGATAGAAAATCACTGACTTCACTGATTTCACTGATCTTACTGCTCCGACAAACGGCTCGGCCCTCGAGAGGCGAGGCAGTCGGGATGTAATCGATTACCGGTAAGTAAGCGATTACAGGCCTTAACAGGGGAGGGACTTATGAGAACAGAGATTCTGGAAAAGTTCTCGCTCGATCGCTTGGCGATGGAGCGCAAAACCTGCGCCGCGCGTGCGCCGCGTCGTCATCACCACGGAAATCATAGCTGGCCGTCGCATCACCGTGCAGCGGCCAAGGATGCCGTTCTCGATCTTCGTCGGGGGAAGCGCGTGAGCGCGCCGGATCAGCGCCCCAACACCTGCGCGGTGCACCAAAGGCGTAACGGATTACAGGGCATGCTGGGGGTAGGGGTGAGTACAGACACGCTGGAAAAAGTTCTCGAACGCTTGGCGACGAGCGACAAGGCAACGATCGTCATTGAGCGTCAGCCTGACGGCAAAATGCGAGTGACATCAGGCTCTTGGGACTGGGAAATGGTGTTTTTGCGCGAACAGGTGCTCGAGGTTGGTAATGTCGAGGGGTGAATACAACGTCGCCCGCGAGCCGCGCCGGCACGACGATTGGGACCCGCCGAGCCCGGTCTATGACTGCTACGGCCCTGGCGATGAGTTCATTGATGACTG
>JBAQBC010000122.1:0-1671 GCA_049286035.1 Xanthobacteraceae bacterium | reverse complement strand
GATCTTTTCTTTGCTCGGGTCGCGGAATTCGTCGATACTGTTGCTCGTGATGTTTTGAAACTGCGCAGCGAGCGTCCGCTCTTCCGCCCATTCGCCTTTCGGGCCGAATTTCACATCGCCAACTATCGTCTTGAACGTGGCGTCACGCATGTAGTCGGCGAGCTTGTCGTCATCGGGGCTTCGCGTTGCCACGATCGCCTGGCCAAGCACCTGCAGATCGGCATAGGCCCATACGGGCATGTAGTAACCGAGCGGGTCAGTGCCGGCACCCGGGGCGCGTGCCTGGTATTTCTTGAGAAGATCCATCGCGCCAGGGAAGTCCATCGATTTTACCGGCAGCGCGCGGTCGCCACGCCGGTCTGGATCGAGATAGCCGCGCTCTTCAAGCGCATCGAATTGCGCGTCAGTGACGTCAATCGGGCGGCGGTAGATGCCGTGTTGCCGGCGGCGCCGATGCCGGCGCACCGCCTGGCGCACCTGTTCCTTGCGCTCGCTGTAATCGATTACAGGCTCGGTTTAAGCGCTTACAGGCCGGTCGTTATCGATCACTGACATCAGTCATCAATGAATTCGTCGCCGGGTCCGTACGGGTCGTACGGCGGAATCGGCGGGTCCCATTCGTCGTGCCGGCGCGGCTTGCGGGCGACGTGGATACGCCCCTCGACGTTGCGCACTTCGACCTGATGGCGCAAAAACATTTTTCGCCGTCCCAAGAGCCTGACGTTACTCGCATTTTGCCGTCAGGCTGGCGCTCAATGACGATCGTGCCTTCTCTGTCGTCGCCAAGCGTTCGAGAACTTTTTCGAGGCGTCAGCTTTCTTCTTCCTTCTCGATGGACTCCGGGATGATGTCGGTCACATCGGCGTCACCTTCTTCCTGTTCCTCAATGAAGGCGGCATCGTCGAGGCTCTCGTCGCCTATCTCGACTTCTTCCTCTTCGCCCGCCGCGGCGGTGGCGTCGGTTGCGGCCGGCTTCTTGCCCTGCTGCTCGGCCTCGGCGTCCTCGAGCGAAACGAATTCAGCGTCTGCGGTCTCCGGCACTATGGTTTGGGTTTGCGCGACGGGTGCAGGCCGCGCCACCGCTGCCGGAGCAGCTTCGGGCCGCGCGCGCGGCGGCGCCGGTGCCGCGATCGATACAACTTTGCCCGTATACGGTGAAATTACCGGAGTCTTGTTGAGATCGTAAAACTTACGACCGGTATCGGGACAGACACGCTTGGTGCCGAGATCGAGTTTCGCCACAGTCGAGGTTCCTCGGGACAGGGTCCTTTAAATCCGCGCCTCACTTGGCTAGTTGCAACGCGCCTGTCAATAGCGCAAGCGCACTCGCCCGGGCCAAAAGCGGCGGGGTGACGGCGCGCGCCGCTGCGTGGTTGGACGGCGCATATTTTAAGGATACTTGTCGCTGTCGCAAATTTGATCCAGTTGGAGCGGAATTCGCAACCGCGACCAGGAGTCGCGCGCCCCTTTGTGGACGCAATAATCGAACCACGTGAGGCAGATCGCACCTACGCGGGAGTATGTGAAATGAGCGGCTCAATGATTGTGAGACCGCCAGCATCGACGAAGAACGTGTGGTCGCTCTAAGCTTTGGAAGGGACGGATGATCATCAGGAATGACCTCCGGTCGACCGCACTGTCCTGCCGCTCATGCCGGCCGAACGCGCGGTA
>JBAQBC010000121.1:0-17093 GCA_049286035.1 Xanthobacteraceae bacterium | reverse complement strand
ATTCTGAGCATGTACGCCATCTACTATAATGAATCGCGCACGCACCTATCACTGCACAAGGATGCGCCACTGCATCGAGCAATCCAACGGTCTGGTACCTTCGTTGCTTGCCGGTCTTGGGTGGACTGCATCATCGCTATGCGCGGATATGATTTTCGGAAAGGACACGCGATTTACGGTGCTGCCGTCGCCCGCCGGCTATGCGCCATGGGTATTCGGGACAAGCCGATTGCGCCAGGGTCGCCATGGCAGAACGGGTACGCAGAGAGACTCATCGGCACGATCCGACGGGAATGTGTCGACCACCTGATCGTGTTCGAGAGGCTCATCTGCGCCGGATCCTTCGCGAGTATGCCGCCTACTACAATGGCTTGCGGACCCATCGCGCTCTGAACCAGGATGCCCCCGTCCATCGGGCGGTTGAGCCCGTCGGCGCCATCACATCACGACCCGTTCTCGGCGGTCTTCATCATCAATATTGCCGAATCTAGGTTTTCGGCACACACAGGTCGAAACGGAAGAGCAGCTCGACCTCCTGCGCGCCGAAGGGTGCACGCAAGTCCAGGGATTCCTCTTCAGTAAGGCAGCGCCGGCGGCGGAAATCCCACTCCTGCTTCGGCGCTTGCGCCCGCGCATTCGCGCAGCCTAGTCAAGCTTCTCCGACGGTTTCGGCACGCCATACGGCACCCGCCCGGTTGATCCGCCGGTTGTTCCGTCGCCGACCTGCCCTATATTTCCCGCATAGCAAGTTCCTCTCTGGAAATATCGGGCGCATAAGGGCAAACTGGCCCTTGGAGGTGCGTATGGCGCTGCGGGACGTCACACTGGACGATAAATACGATCTCACCCAGCGCCACGTTTTCGTGACTGGCTTTCAAGCTCTGGTGCGGCTCTGCCTGATGCAGAAGGAGCTCGACCGGCGCAACGGCCTCAACACCGCCGGTTTTGTGACCGGCTACCGCGGTTCGCCCCTTGGCAACCTCGACAGCCAATTTCTTCGCGCCCAACGCTTTCTCGACAAAAGCGACGTTCGTTTTCAGGGCGGCATCAATGAAGACTTGGCGGCCACCGCGGTCTGGGGTTCCCAGCAAGCCGCGTTGCGCGGCGAGGGCAAGTACGACGGCGTTTTCGCCATGTGGTACGGCAAGGGCCCTGGCGTCGACCGCACCGGCGACGTGTTCCGCCACGCCAATCTCGCCGGCTCGGCACAGCACGGCGGCGTGCTGGCCCTGATGGGCGACGATCATACCGCGGAATCTTCCACGACCGCCCACCAGTCGGAATATCACTTCATCGACGTGATGATTCCGGTCCTCAATCCGGCGGGAGTCCAGGAGGTTCTCGATTACGGTCTCTATGGCTGGGCGATGTCGCGCTACACCGGCGCCTGGACCGCGCTCAAGACCATGCACGAGACGATCGAATCGACCGCGGCGATCGACGCCAGCCTGGAGCGGATCAACATTGTCACTCCCGACGACTACCGCATGCCCGAGGGCGGCCTCAATATCCGTTTGCACGATCAGATTCTGGCGCAGGAAGCCCGCCTGCATGACCACAAGCGCGACGCCATGCTCGCCTTCGTTCGCGCCAACAAGCTCAATCGCACCATCACCTCCGGCGGACGCAATCCAAAAATCGGCATCATCACCACCGGCAAGAGCTATCTCGACGTCCGCCAGGCTTTTGACGAACTCGGCATCGATGAGCTCAAGTGCAACGAGCTTGGCATCCGGCTCTACAAAGTCGCTTGCGTGTGGCCGCTCAGCCGGCGCGAATTGGCGGAATTTGCCGAGGGCCTCGATCTGATCATCGTGGTCGAGGAAAAGCGCTCGCTGATCGAGGTGCAAGTCCGCGAGGAGCTTTACGGCACCGCCAACCAGCCGGTTTGCATCGGCAAGAAGGACGAGGCCGGCAATTGGCTGTTCCCGGTCAAAGGCGCGCTCGACCCCAACGAGGTCGCGATCTGCCTCGGCGAGCGGCTTCTCAAATATCATCGCAGCGACGACATCGACGCGCGGGTGGCGCGGCTGAAGGAGTTCCAGCGGATCGCCGCGGAGACGACCGACGTCGCTCAGCGCATCCCGTATTTCTGCTCGGGCTGCCCTCATAATACCTCGACGGTCGTGCCCGAGGGCATGCGCGCCTATGCCGGTATCGGCTGCCACTACATGGCGCAGTGGATGGACCGCTCGACGCTCGGCTATACGCAGATGGGCGGCGAAGGCGCCAACTGGATCGGCGAGGCGCCGTTCTCGAACCGCAAGCACGTTTTTCAGAATCTAGGCGACGGCACTTACAATCATTCCGGCTATCTCGCGATCCGCGCTGCGATCGCTTCGAACACCAACATCACTTACAAGATTCTGTTCAACGACGCGGTCGCGATGACCGGGGGTCAGCCCAACGACGGCGGGCTCACGGTGCCGCAAGTAGCGCGGCAAGTCGCGGCCGAGGGCGCCGCGCGCGTTGTCGTGGTGACCGACGAGCCCGGCAAATATCCGCGCGACACGCAATGGCCGGCGGGCCTTACCATCCATCATCGTGACGATCTCAACGCCGTGCAGAAGGAGCTCGCGGCGATTCCGGGTGTCACGGTCCTGATCTACGATCAGACCTGCGCCGCCGAGAAACGCCGGCGCCGCAAGCGGCACACTTATCCCGATCCCGACAAGCGCGTCATTATCAATGAGTTGGTTTGCGAGGGCTGCGGCGATTGCGGGGTTCAATCGAACTGCGTTTCCGTCCAGCCGCTCGAAACCGAGTGGGGGCGCAAGCGCACCATCGATCAGTCGAGCTGCAACAAGGATTTCTCCTGCGTCAAGGGATTCTGTCCCTCATTCGTCACCGTGCACGGCGCCAAGCTCAGGAAAGGCATCGGCGTCGCCGCCGATCACGACGTTGGGCAATTGCCGGAGCCGAAGCTGCCGGCGATCGACCAGACCCACAACATCATTGTCACCGGCATCGGCGGTACCGGCATCGTGACCATCGGCGGCGTTTTGGGGATGGCCGCGCATCTGGAGGGCAGGGGAGTCGGTGTTCTCGATATGGCGGGGCTCGCGCAAAAAGGCGGCGCCGTCTTCAGCCATATCCGTTTTGCCAACGCGCCGGAGGATATTCATGCGATCCGCGTCGCCGCCGGTCGCGCCGACCTGGTACTCGGCGGAGATATCGTCGTCGCCGGAACGCGCAAGGTGCTGGCGGCGGTGAAACACGGCGCCACGCAGATGGTCGTCAACACCAACGAGTTTCTGCCGGGCGAATTCACGCGCAATGCCGATTTCTCGCTGCCCAGCGAACGGCTCAAACGCACCATCGTGGCCGACGCCGGCCGCGACCATGCCCATTTCATTGACGCCACCCGATTGGCCAATGCGCTATTGGGTCAATCGATCGGCGCCAACATGTTCCTGGTCGGTTATGCCTATCAGCTTGGCGCCATCCCGCTGTCCGCCGCGGCGATCGAGCGGGCAATTGAGTTGAACGGACAAGCCGTCGCCATGAACCGGGCGGCCTTTCACTGGGGCCGACGCGCGGCGATCGATCGCGCCGCCGTCGAGGCGCTGGCCGAGCCGGCCAGTGCCAAGCGCGACGCCGAGCATTTATCCGAGTCGTTCGACGAGATGGTTGAACGGCGTATGCAATTTCTCACCGCCTATCAGAATGCCGCCTATGCCGGGCAATATCGGGCGCTGGTCGAAAAAGCGAAAGCGGCCGAAGCCGCCCGCGCGCCGGGCAAATGCGGGCTCGCCGACGCCGTCGGCCGCTATTTGTTCAAGCTGATGGCGTATAAGGACGAATACGAGGTCGCCCGGCTTTACACCGATGGTTCGTTCGAACGGCAGGTCAGAACCGAGTTCGATGGCGACCATTTGCGATTGCAATTTCACCTCGCGCCGCCGCTGTTGGCGCGCCGCGATAAGACCACCGGCCTGCCGCGCAAGATGAGCTTCGGACCGTGGGTCCTTCCGGCGTTTCGGCTGTTGGCGAAAATGAAATTCTTGCGCGGCACGGCGCTCGATCCATTCGGGTACTCGCTCGAACGCCGCACCGAGCGAAAATTGATCGATGACTACGGGGCGATGCTCGGCGAAGTACTCGCGAATTTGACGCCCGAAAACCACCACCTCGCGGTCGGTCTTGCCGCCATTCCGGAAAAAATCCGCGGCTTCGGCCATGTCAAGCGGCGGCATCTTGTGACGGCCAAGGCCGACGAGGCTGCATTGCTCGAGCAATTCCGTGCCGGCGGCCCAGCGTTGTTGAAAGCCGCGGAATAATCGCAAACTCGTCAAAGATTGCTGCTAGCGTGGCCATCCGGTGAGGAGCGGCTGGTTTTATAAGTTTTTGTAACGGCAGGGTTTTTGCCGTATGCGCCGCGCGATTGCATCAGTTATGCTGTTGCCTATGAATAATGGACCGCCCATCAGCACCGACGGCGCTCTTGCCCGGCAGGAGCCGGGTCCGATCCGGCCAGACGTGGGCGAACCCATGCCCGGCGGCGGCGCGGCCGCACCGGACGAGGCGCCGACCATCATCCATCCGCCGGAGGCGCCGGGCGAGACAGCAATCGCGCCCGCGCCAACGACCGCCGGTATCGGCATCCTCATTGTCAATCTCGGCACGCCCGATGCGCCCACTCCCGTGGCGGTGCGGCGCTTTTTGAAGGAGTTTTTGAGCGACCGGCGCGTAATCGAAAAGAATTCGCTGCTATGGAAGGCCTTTCTCAACGCCGCCATCCTGCCTTTGCGCTCGCGGCGCCGGGCGCGCGACTATGAGAAAATCTGGAATCGCGACAAAGACGAATCGCCGATCAAGACGATTACCCGGTCGCAGGCGGAAAAGCTCGGCGGAACCCTCGAGCCGCTCGGCAAGCATGTGATCGTCGATTGGGCTATGCGTTACGGCAACCCATCGATCGCATCGCGGCTCGAAGTGCTTGTCACCTGGGGATGCGAACGCATCCTCGTCATGCCGCTCTATCCGCAATATTCGGCTGCGACTACGGCGACGGTATGCGATGAGGTGTTCCGCTTCATGTTGCGGCAGCGGCGACAGCCGGCGCTGCGTTTTTTGCCGGCCTATTACGAAGATCCGTACTACATCGAGGTGCTGGCATCCTCGCTGCAGGCCGAACTGAAATCGTTGCCGTTCACCCCCGACGTGATTTTGGCCTCCTACCATGGCATGCCCAAAGAGATGGTCGCCAAAGGCGATCCCTATGAAGTCCAATGCATGCGCACGACCGAGCTCCTACGCGCACATCTCGGGCTCGACGAAACGAAATTAATGATGTCATTCCAGTCCCGGTTCGGCCGCGCACAGTGGCTCGAGCCCTATACCATCGCCACGGTGCGGGCGCTGGCGCGTAAGGGCGTCAAAAACCTTGTCGTCATAACCCCGGGATTTTCCGCCGACTGCCTGGAGACGCTCGAGGAGATCAAGGTCGAGAATGCCCGGATGTTTATGCGTTACGGCGGCGAAAACTTCGCGGCAATTCCTTGTCTCAATGACAGCGAAGCCGGCATGTTGATGCTGTGGCAGCTCGCCATGCGCGAGCTCAAGGGCTGGGTTTGATGCTGCAAGACGGCTCGCTGGTCTCCTGGGTGTGGTTTTCGCTTGCGCTTATCTTGTTCGCGATCGAGGCGGTTCGGCCCGGCCGTTTCGCGCTGTGGGTCGGCTTCGCCGCAATCCTGGTCGGCGTCATTGCATCGGTGGCGCGCTGGCCATGGCCCGCGGAAATGCTGGCACTTGTTGCGTTCGCCGGACTTCTGTTTCCGGCGTGGCGGCGGTACGAACGCAAAGCTTGAGACGCGCCCGGATTTTTATCGGATTACCGCTCGCCAATGTCAGCTCACGAAGAGATCAATGAATACGCGCGCTGGGAAGCGCGATTCGCGACGCCCGATTACGCATTCGGTAAAGAGCCGAATTATTTTCTTAAATCCTGCCACAAGCTGTTGCCGCGGCACGGCCGAGCGCTCGCGGTCGCGGACGGCGAGGGTCGTAACGGCGTGTGGCTCGCGGCGCAAGGCCTGGACGTGCTCTCGCTTGATTTTTCGCCAGCCGCGCAGAACAAGGCCCGCGCTCTCGCCGCCGAGCGAGGTGTGAAAGTCACCTTCACTGAAGCCGATGTGCATGCCTGGGATTATCCGCAAGCGGCTTTCGCCGTTGTGGTCGAGATTTTCGCGCAGTTCAGCTTGCCTTCGGAACGCGCGATAAAATGGCGCGGCATGCGGCGCGCGCTAAAGCCCGGCGGACTTCTGATCATCCAGGGCTACACGCCGAAGCAATTGCAGCACGGCACCGGCGGACCGAAACGACTGGAAAACCTCTACACGGCGGTGATGCTCGAGCAGGAATTTGCCGATTTTCGCGATTTGAAGATCGTCGAGGAAGAACGGGACATGCACGAAGGCAGTTCGCATGCGGGCATGTCGGCGGTGATCGGCCTGACGGCCATCAAGCCTTAAAGCATTTCGCTTTAGCGGTCCTCACCGAGAATTTTTTTGATCTCGGCGCGAAAGCCCGGCGCAATGTCGGAACGCGCCAAAGCGTAGGACACGTTGGCGGCGAGAAAACCGATCTTAGACCCGCAGTCGAAGCTGCGGCCGTCGAATTGCAGGCCATAGAACGGTTGACTCTGCGCCAGCGCGATCATCGCGTCGGTCAATTGGATTTCACCGCCGGCGCCGCGTTCCTGCCGCGACAAGGTGTCGAGAATTTCCGGCTGCAGTATATAGCGTCCGGTCAGGATGAGATTTGAGGGCGCACGATCCGGCGCCGGTTTCTCGACCATGCTGGTGATGGAAAACATTTTCCCCTTGCGCTCGCCGATGCCGACTACGCCATATTGATCGACGCGCTCGCGTGGCACTTCCTCTACCGCCACGATATTCGCGTTCGCCGGCAGCTCGCGTGCGGCTTCGAGCATCTGAGCGAGACATCCTTGCTGGTGCTGCACCAGGACGTCCGGCAGCAACAGCGCGAAGGGTTCGCGGCCGACCAGTTCGCGCGCGCACCAGACCGCGTGCCCGAGCCCGAGCGGCTCCTGCTGGCGTGTGAAACTGGTCGAGCCGGGCCCCGGCAAATCCTGATTGAGATAATCGAGAACCTTGTGCTTTTGCCGCTCGAGCAGCGTCATTTCGAGTTCGAACTGGCGATCGAAATGATCTTCGATAACGCCCTTGTTGCGGCCGGTCACGAAAATGAAATGCTCGATTCCGGCCTGGCGGGCTTCGTCCACGACGTGCTGGATCAGCGGCCGGTCGACGACCGGCAGCATCTCCTTCGGCATGGCCTTGGTCGCGGGCAAGAACCGGGTGCCAAGCCCGGCTACCGGAAAGACCGCTTTACGGACGGGTTTCATGCGATTGCGATGGGCGGTGGCCGAGCGGCGATTTCGCGAGATAGGCTTTCGTGTCCAAATTATTGTCCAAACTGGTCGCTAAAGGTCAAATCAAGCGGAACTGAGCGACGCGGTTGTGGCAAATCGCCGAGCGGACAGCAAGGGAAACCCGCTATTAGTGATTCGATGCACATTGGCAGCGCGGACATTTGTCCTGCCCGGTAACGCGAGACTTGCACTTTTATGACTGTCCAAAAAAGCATCTTTGCGGGGCTTGCCGTAGCTTTCCTGACCTTCGCGGCAGCGGCCCAGGCACTAGCCCAACAAAGCGACAATTGGCTGACGCGCCTGTTTCAACAGCCATCGCCGAACGCAGTTCCGGGATCTCCAACTGACGCCACGAGCCCCGGAACCGGCTGGAGCGGGCAATCGGGTGCGTCCGGCAATCCGCTGATGACGGCCGATGCGATACGGGCGGCAGCCGCCGATTTTCCCAACTGCGTCGAGCGTTTGTGGCCGGATGCCGCGCGGCGCGGCGTTTCGCGCGTAACGTTCGAGCATTTCACCGCGAGCCTCGCGCCGGACCTGAGCATCATGGACAAGCTCGACGCCCAGCCGGAATTCACCAAAGCGACCTGGGACTATCTCGATGTGCTGGTCAGCGACGAGCGGATCGCGCGCGGCCGTGAAGTGCTGACGCAATACGCCCCGGTTTTCGCCGCGGTGGCGCGCGCTTACGGCGTTGATCCCGCCATCATCGCTGCGATCTGGGGCGTGGAGTCAAACTATGGGACGATGGGCGGCGACCGTTCGGTGATCCGCTCGACCGCGACGCTTGCTTGCGTTGGACGCCGGCAGGATTACTTCCGCGAAGAATTTTTATCCGCGCTCGAAATCCTGCAGCGCGGTGACGTGCCGGCGGAGCGCCTGGTCGGCTCCTGGGCCGGCGCGTTCGGACCGACGCAATTTATGCCGAGCTCGTTTAAGCGTTATGCAGTCGATTTCGACGGCGATGGACGGCGCGACGTCGTCGATTCGATTCCGGATGTAATCGCCTCGACCGCGAACAATTTAAAGACCGACGGCTGGGTCGCCGGACAGCGTTGGGGTTATGAGGTCGTGCTGCCGCAGAATTTCGATTACCTGCTGGCGGATCGCTCCAAACAAATGAGCCTGGGCCAGTGGGAGGCGTTAGGCATACGCCGCGCCGGCGGCGGGTCGTTCCGCGAGCCGGATGCCCGCGCCTATTTGCTGATGCCAGCAGGCGCGCGCGGACCGGCCTTTCTGATGCTGCAAAATTTCCGCGCGATCATGAAATACAATCCGGCCGAGGCCTATGCGCTTGCGATCGGCCATCTTGCCGACCGGCTGCGCGGCGCCGGCCCGTTCGTGCAGCCGTGGCCGCGCGAGGAGCGCGTTCTCTCCCTCGACGAGCGCTATGAAATGCAGCAATTGCTGGCGCGGCGCGGTTTCGACACCGGCGAGCCCGATGGCATGTTCGGACCGCGAACGCGGCTTGCCATCCGCAATTACCAGGCTTCGATCGGCGAAATTCCCGATGGTTTCGCCTCGAGCGGCCTGCTTGACCGCTTGCGGCAGCCCTGAAGCCGGCGGAACCTTTTCGCTGGCCAATACGTATTGGCTTGGTTTGCGCACAAGCTTTTTTGGCCGCATTGGCCTAGAATGACGCTCGCGAACACGTATTTTGACAGCTAGCTTATGACATTCGAACGAATACCGTCGAAGACGCGGCGTCCGGCTTTGGCTGGGCTCGCCGTGATTGTTGCAGGCTTGATTGCTGCTGGCTTGATTGTTGCTGGCTTGGCAGCGGCGCAACCGGCCTCGGCGCAGTATTGGGGCGGCGGCGACCGCTATTATGACGGCGGCTATGGTGGCTATCGGAATTACCGGCAAAGCCCGCCGCGCGATTACTTCTTTCCCTTCTCGGGCTTCATGCGGCCGCCGCCGGTTGTCGATTCCACCAAGGCGCCGGCGTCACGCAAACTGGAAGCGCCGCCGACCACCACCGTGGTCGTCGTCGGCGATTCGATGGCCGACTGGCTCGGCTACGGGTTGGACGAACTCTACGCCGATCAGCCGGAGGTCGGGGTGGAGCGGAAGATCCGCGCGACCTCGGGTCTCGTGCGCTACGATGCCAAGAGCGAGACACTCGATTGGCCGCAGGCGATCAAAGACGCGCTCGCGAGCGAGAAGCCGGACGCGATCGTGGTGATGCTCGGCCTCAATGATCGCGTGCCGCTGCGCGACAAAAGCCCGCCGGCGCCGAACGCAAAACGCGCCGCCGAGCCGCAGCAAACCGCAAACCAGGCGGCGAATCCGGCCGCGGCACAACCGCCGCAAGACAAGACGGCAGCGCCCGTCGATAGCGAAGCGCCGCCGCAGCCGGCGGCCCAAGGCGATACGCAGCGGCCCGTGCCCGGCGGCTCCTATGAATTTCATACCGACCCTTGGGCGACGCTCTATGCCAAGCGCATCGACGACATGATCAATGCGCTCAAGAGCAAAGGCGTGCCGATCGTGTGGGTGGGATTACCTGCCATCCGCGGACCCAAATCGACCAGCGATATGAGCTATCTGGACGAGCTTTATCGCGAACGCGCCGAAAAAGCCGGCATCGTCTATGTCGATATCTGGGACGGCTTTGTCGACGATCAGGGACGTTACGCCGTGCAGGGCCCGGACTTCGAAGGCCAAATTCGCCGGCTGCGTACCGCGGATGGCGTGCATTTCACCAAAGCCGGCGCTGTGAAACTCGCAAGCTATGCCGACCGTGAATTGCGGCGGGTCATGTCGACCCATGTCGCGCCGATAGCGCTGCCGGCGCCGGAAGCGGCGCCGAAATCGGCTACGGTCGGAGCGCGGCCCGATGTTGGACCCGTCTTGCCGCTGTCGGCAAGCGAGGTAGAGAGCGGTGATCTTGTCGGTGCCGGCGGCCGCGCCAATCAGGCCGTCTCGGATCCGACTGCGGCAAAGGTCTTAGACCGCGGCGATCCGTTGTTGGCGCCGGCCGGTCGTGCCGACGATTTTTCCTGGCCGCGGCCCGGCCCGTCCGCGAATGCGGCGCCCGAGATTGCGCCGCAACCCGCCGCGCTGACGACGCCCCCGCCGGGTAAGAAAGCCGGCGAGGCGCCGAAAAAAGCCGGCGAGTCGCAAAAGCCGGCCGCGGACACCGCAAAGGACGCGAAGAATAAACCTGCCAAAGAGACAACCGCGGCCAAGCCGTCACGGCCCGCCAAGTCGGACCTCGACGGTGCGCCAATTCCGCCAGCGCCGGTCGGCACACGATAAATCGAGAATAATATCGTGTCGCCGTAGATTGGCCGGCAGCGCCAATCTTCACCGCGGCAGCAGGCTCGATCCCATCAGATATTTGTCGACGGCGTGGGCGGCCTGGCGGCCTTCACGTATAGCCCAAACCACCAATGATTGACCGCGGCGCATGTCGCCCGCGGTAAACACCTTGTCGATCGAGGTCCGGTAATCCCCGGTCGAGGCGCTGATATTGCCGCGCTGATCGAGCGCGAGGTCGAGAGATTTGATCATTCCCTCGTGCACCGGATGCACAAAGCCCATCGCTAGGAGCGCGAGATCGGCGGCGATTTCGAATTCACTCGCCGGTATCGGCTTCATCTTGGCGTCGACGCGTATGCAATGAAGTTTTTTAACCGCGCCGTTCTCACCGGTGAATTTCGCCGTCGTGACCGCAAAATCGCGCTCGACGCCCTCCTCGTGGCTCGAGGAGGTGCGCAGCTTGAGCGGCCAGTCCGGCCAGGTCAGCATCTTGTTTTCGTGAAGCGGCGGCTGCGGCATGATTTCGAAGTTGGTCACCGACAGCGCGCCCTGGCGAAACGCGGTGCCGATGCAGTCCGATCCGGTGTCGCCGCCGCCAATCACGATCACATGTTTGCCGGTCGCCAGGATCGGCTCGCCCGGGATTGACGCTTCGCCGCTGACGCGCCGATTCTGCTGCGGCAGGTAGTCCATCGCAAAATGAATGCCTTTGAGCTCGCGCCCGGGCACCGGCAGGTCGCGCGGTTTTTCCGCGCCGCCGGTGAGCACCACCGCATCATGCTGCGCCAGCAATTTATGCGCGTCGATATTGATGCCGACGTGCGCGCCATAGTGGAACACCACGCCTTCCGCTTCCATTTGGGCCACGCGGCGATCGACGTGGTTTTTCTCCATCTTGAAGTCGGGGATGCCGTAACGCAGAAGCCCGCCGGCTTTGGCCCAGCGCTCATAGACATGAATTTCATGCCCGGCGCGTGCAAGCTGCTGCGCGCAAGCAAGCCCCGCCGGCCCGGATCCCACGATCGCGACCTTCTTGCCGGTCCGCTCGGATGGCGGTTCCGGTTTAAGGCCCTCAGCGATGGCGCGATCGGCGATCGCGCATTCGATCGATTTGATGGTGACCGGATTCTCGTCGATGTTGAGCGTACAGGACGCCTCGCACGGCGCTGGACAGACGCGGCCGGTCACTTCCGGGAAATTGTTGGTCGAGTGCAGGTTACGCGCGGCTTCTTCCCAGTTGCCGGCATAGACCAGGTCGTTCCAATCGGGAATCTGATTGTTGACCGGGCAGCCCGGCGTGCTGGGCGCGAGCGAGCCGGTGCCCTGGCAATACGGCACGCCGCAATTCATGCAGCGCGCCGCCTGAGTCACGAGCTCCTTCTCCGGCAGCGGCAAAACGAATTCGTGCCAGTGCCGAATGCGTTCGGCGACCGGTTGGTAGTCACGATCCTCACGAGGATATTCGAGAAAGCCGGTGATCTTGCCCAAAGGCGCTCTCTATTGTTGGCACTTTATCGGCGTTCTTTGTGCGAGGTCACTCCGCCGCAATGGCTGCGGACTTGAACTCGTTGAGCGCGCGGCGATATTCGACCGGCATGATCTTGCGGAACTTCGGATACCAGCCCGCCCAGTCGTTCAATATCTTGGCCGCAACCGCCGAGCCGGTAAAGCGGGCATGACGCGCGATCAGATGGTGCAGCCGGTGGCCGTCGAAGCTGCTCAGGTCCGACATGATGTCGACCAGCCCGTGCGCTTCGAGATCCCGCGCGTGATGAAAGACCTTGGCGTTGATGTCCTCTTCCTCCGGCATCGGTTCGAGATCGACCATGGCCAGATTGCAGCGTGAAGAAAAGCTGCCGTCCTCGTCCAGCACATAGGCGATGCCGCCCGACATGCCTGCGGCGAAATTGCGACCCGTGTAGCCGAGCACAACCACGACGCCGCCGGTCATGTATTCGCAGCAATGGTCGCCGGCGCCCTCGATGACGGCAATCGCTCCGGAGTTGCGGACCGCGAACCGTTCGCCGGCTACGCCACGGAAATAGCCCTCGCCGGAAATAGCGCCGTACAGAACGGTATTGCCGACAATGATCGATTGCTCCGGCACGATTCCTGCGTTGGCCGGGGGCCGCACCACGATCCGGCCGCCGGAAAGCCCTTTGCCGAGATAATCGTTGGCGTCGCCTTCAAGTTCGAAGGTCACGCCGCGGGCCAGAAAGGCGCCGAAGCTCTGACCGGCCGTGCCGGTAAAGCGCGCCACAATCGTGTCCGGCTGCAGCCCCTCGTGGCCATAGCGTTTGGCGACTTCGCCGGAGAGCATGGCGCCAGCAGTGCGATCGGTATTCTTTATCGCAAAGGCCATGCGTACCGGCTCGCGGCGTTCGAGCGCAGCTTGCGATTGCGCGATCAGCTTGCGGTCGAGCACGTCGCGAATCTTGTGATCCTGCCGCTCGCAATTGAAAATGGCGACGCTCGCAGGCACGTCCGGTTTCGTGAATAATTTCGAGAAATCGAGTCCGGTCGCCTTGGCGTGGGCGATCAGCTGGCGGCGATCGAGCATTTGCATCTGCCCGATCATCTCGTTGAAGGTGCGATAGCCCAACTCGGCCATCAGTTCGCGCACCTCTTCGGCGACGAAGAAGAAATAATTGATGATATGCTCCGGCTGGCCGCGGAAACGTTTGCGCAGCACCGGATCCTGGGTCGCGACGCCGACCGGGCAAGTATTGAGGTGGCATTTGCGCATCATCACGCACCCGGCGGCGATCAAGGGCGCGGTGGCGAAACCGAATTCGTCGGCGCCAAGGAGCGCGCCGACCACCACGTCGCGGCCGGTGCGGATGCCGCCGTCGACCTGCACGGCAATGCGGCCGCGCAGGCGATTGGCGACCAGCGTCTGATGGGTCTCGGCAAGTCCGATCTCCCACGGCGAGCCGGCATGTTTGATCGAGGTCAGTGGCGAGGCGCCGGTGCCGCCCTCGAAGCCGGCGATAGTGACGTGATCGGAACGCGCCTTGGAGACGCCGGCGGCGACGGTCCCGACGCCGACTTCGGACACGAGTTTGACCGACACGTCGCCTTGCGGGTTGACGTTCTTTAAGTCGAAAATGAGCTGGGCCAGATCCTCGATCGAGTAAATGTCGTGGTGCGGCGGCGGCGAGATCAGGCCGACGCCGGGCGTCGAATGGCGGACCTTGGCGATGATCTTATCGACCTTGTGTCCGGGAAGCTGACCGCCTTCGCCCGGCTTGGCACCTTGGGCGATCTTGATCTGCATCACGTCGGAATTGACCAGATACTCGGCGGTGACGCCGAAACGTCCCGACGCCACCTGCTTGATTGCCGAGCGCATCGAGTCGCCGTTCGGCAGCGGCTTGAAGCGGTCAGCCTCCTCGCCGCCCTCGCCGGTATTGGATTTGCCACCGATCCGATTCATTGCGATGGCGAGTGTGGTGTGCGCCTCGCGCGAGATCGATCCGAACGACATGGCGCCGGTCGAAAAGCGCCGGACGATATTCTTCGCCGGCTCGACTTCCTCGACTGAAATCGGCCGGCGGCCATCTTCCTCGGCCGATTTGATGCGGAACAGACCACGGATCGTGTAGAGATGCTGCGACTGTTCGTTGATCTGCCGCGCGAATTGCCGATACCCGTCATAGGAATTGCCGCGCACCGCGTGTTGCAGTGCCGAGACCGTGGCGGCATTCCACACGTGTTCTTCGCCGCGCACCCGGAACGCGTATTCGCCGCCGACGTCGAGCATCGATCGATAGATCGGCTCATCGCTGAATGCGTCGCGATGCCGCCGCGCCGCTTCCTCGGCGATCTCGGCGAGGCCCACGCCTTCGATGCGGGTCGCGGTGCCGGTGAAATATTTGGCGACGAAGTCGGATTTCAGCCCGACCGCGTCGAAAATCTGGGCGCCGCAATAGGACTGATAAGTGGAGATGCCCATCTTGGACATCACTTTCAGCAAACCCTTATCAATCGATTTGATGTAGCGCTTGATGATTTCCTTGTCGTCGAGCTTTTGCGGCAATTCGCTCTTCATCTTAACGAGTGTCTCAAACGCGAGATAGGGATTGATCGCTTCGGCGCCGTAACCGGCAAGACAGCAGAAATGATGCACCTCGCGCGGCTCGGCGGACTCGACGACGAGGCCGACCGACGTGCGCAAGCCTTCGCGGATCAGGTGGTGGTGCACGGCGGCACAGGCCAACAAGGAGGGAATCGGGATGCGATCGGCGCCGGCGCGGCGGTCCGAAAGGATGATGATGTTGACGCCATCACGGACCGCGGCTTCGGCCTGGTCGGACAGTTCATCGATCGCCGTTTCCATTCCGGCGGCGCCAGATTCCGCGGGCCAGGTGGTATCGAGCGTCAGCGACCGGAAATGGTCGCCGAGATCGGAAATGGAACGGATCTTCTCAAGATTGGCGTTGGTGAGAATCGGCTGATGGACTTCGAGGCGCTTCTTCCGCGACGAGCCTTCGAGATCAAAAAGGTTCGGGCGTGGGCCAATGATCGAGACGAGACTCATCACCAGTTCTTCGCGGATCGGATCAATCGGCGGGTTCGTCACCTGCGCGAAGTTCTGCTTGAAATAGGTGAATAGGGGCTTCGGCCGGTCCGA
Source organism: Xanthobacteraceae bacterium (assembly GCA_049286035.1). Lineage (GTDB taxonomy): Bacteria > Pseudomonadota > Alphaproteobacteria > Rhizobiales > Xanthobacteraceae > BOG-931. The sequence goes on along the minus strand of JBAQBC010000121.1, from coordinate 1,800 downwards.
CAGTGCCGAGATCGGCGTGTCGTTGCCCATGGAGCCGACCGGCTCTTCGCCGGTCGTTGCCATCGGCGTCATCAGGAGCTTGAGATCCTCCTGCGTGTAGCCGAATAGCTGTTGCCGATCGAGCAGCGACAAATTGGAGATCGGCGCCGCTTCGGGCGCGGGCGGCAGATTCTCCAGCACGATTTGCGTGCGCTCCAACCATTCCTGATAGGGATGGCTCCGCGCCAACTGCGCTTTGAGCTCGTCATCCGGGATGAGGCGGCCCTCGTCGAGATCGACCAGCAGCATCTTGCCTGGCTGCAGCCGCCATTTCACGACGATGTCCTGCTCGGGAACCGGCAGCACCCCCATTTCGGACGCCATGATGATGCGGTCGTCGCGCGTGACCAGATAACGCGCCGGTCGCAACCCGTTACGGTCCAGCGTGGCGCCGATCTGGCGTCCGTTGGTGAAGGCGATCGCCGCCGGGCCGTCCCAGGGCTCCATCAACGCCGCGTTATATTCATAGAAGGCACGGCGCTCCTCGCTCATGAGCGGATTGCCGGCCCACGCCTCCGGAATCATCATCATCATCGCATGCGCGAGCGAATAGCCGCCCATCACAAGAAATTCGAGCGCATTGTCGAAACACGCGGTGTCCGATTGGCCTTCGTAGGATATCGGCCACAATTTGTTGATATCGGCACCGAACTTCGGTGACGACACCGATGCCTGCCGCGCCGCCATCCAGTTGTTGTTGCCGCGCAGCGTGTTGATCTCGCCGTTATGCGCGATCATGCGGTAGGGGTGCGCCAGCGACCAGGTCGGAAACGTATTGGTCGAGAAGCGCTGATGGATCAGCGCCAAGGCACTCTCGAAGTCTGGATCGTGCAGGTCGGGATAATAGGTGCAGAGCTGATCGGCGAGGAACATGCCTTTGTAGATCAGCGTTCGGCATGAGATCGAAACCGGATAATAATTGGACGTGTTGCGGGCGCGCCGACCGTAGAGCGTGCTCGAGATCGTCTTGCGCAGAATGTAAAGCCGCCGCTCGAACTCCTCTTCCGAAGTGACCTTTGGATTGTGCGCGATGAACACCTGCATATGCACCGGCTCGGTCGGCTTGACCGATTCGCCGAGCGTTGCGTTGTTGGTCGGCACGTCGCGCCAACCGAGAACGGCCATGCCGTCTTGCGCCGCCACCGCTGCGTAAGTGTCCATGATCTCGCGGCGCCAATCGGCGTCGTGCGGCATGAACAATGCACCGACCGCATAGTGTCCGGGCGCGGGCAGCTTGATGCCGAGCGCGGCGGCCTTCCTGGCGAGGAATTTATGCGGGATCTGCACCAAGATTCCGGCGCCATCGCCGGCACGAGGATCGGCGCCGACCGCGCCGCGGTGCTCGAGGTTGAGCAGAATCGTCAGCGCATCTTCGACGATCTTGTGCGACTTGCGTCCCTTGATGTCGGCAATAAATCCGACCCCGCAGGAATCTTTTTCCAGCGTCGGATCAAACAAGCCGAAACCAGACGTGGTCATCGTCCACGCGCTCCTCGCGGGACCCCGAAACGAGCCGTATCGTGGGTCCGGCGCACGACAGCCCGCGCAGGATGGTCGGATCCTGCGCCAGGGCGATTAACTCATTTTGGAGGCAACCTTCGATCCGCTCAACGGCCGCTGGTTGCTAGTTCTTGCCGCCGTCCGGCGCGCCCTCGCCACCCGGCAGCCGATCCGCGCGTCTCGTCGGAATTCGACCGACCGCGCACTTTGGGATCATAATTGGGACAGCAATGCTGTCCTATGCGAAACATGGCAAATTCC
>JBAQBC010000120.1:0-4750 GCA_049286035.1 Xanthobacteraceae bacterium | reverse complement strand
TGGTGCGCCTCACCGAAGTATTCCGGCAGGCAGCCCAAAGCCAGATCATCATGAATGCCCACCGTATCAACCAGGGGGTCATACCCGATCTGCGCAAACCCGAGGTCGAGAGCGACTTCTATTTTGTCGAGGCTGATGATCCCGAGACCGCGGTGCCGCGCATCATCGAGCTGGTCAAGACTCGCATCCCGCGCCGCTTTGGTCTCGATCCCATCCGCGATATCCAGGTTCTCTGCCCGATGAACCGCGGTGGCGTCGGAGCACGATCCCTCAACATAGAACTCCAGGCGGCATTGAATCCGGCGGGCGAGCGCAAGGTCGAGAGGTTCGGTTGGACCTTTGCGCCCGGCGACAAGGTCATGCAGATCGAGAACGACTATGACAAGGAGGTCTACAACGGCGACATTGGGTTTGTGTCGGACGTTGAGCCCGAGAAAGGCGAACTCACCGCCAACTTCGACGGCCGCTCGGTCACCTATGACTTTGGCGAGCTCGACGCTCTAGTGCCGGCATACGCCGCGAGTATCCACAAGAGCCAAGGCTCGGAATACCTGGCCGTGGTGATTCCGGTCATGACGCAGCACTACGCCATGTTGCAGCGGAACCTTCTCTACACCGGTGTTACCCGCGGCAAGCGGCTTGTCGTCTTGGTCGGGCAGAAGAAGGCCGTCGCCATTGCAGTGCGCAATGTCTCGGGTCGGCGGCGTTGGTCGAAGCTGCAGGAGTGGCTGAATCCCGGCCCGTCCCTCTCGCAGCCGATCGGCGCATCGACCGCGCCGGATATCGGACAGCGGCCGCTGGATCGAGCAGCAACACCCGCCGGCAAACCCGTGCCGCTTGGCGAATAATGTGTCAGCCCGGCCTCTCAAAATCGATTGGAGTCTCAAATTTTCGTGCAGATCAAATCACTCCTCGGGAGACGACCATGAACACCACACTAAAGTTCGCGTTCGAGAAGGAGACCAAGGGCGCTGTCCGATTCCAGGAGGTCGGTGACGATGGCACCCCAGCATTTGCGCCGCAGGTCGGCACACTTTACATTCGCAAGAGTGCACTGCCGGGCGGTAAGATTCCGAAATCACTCACTGTGACCATCACAAGCGAATAAACTTCGCTCGTCAGTTTGTGACGAAAAAACTCGCTCGATATCCTGGTGAAAGTACCGGAACGCAAAGTCATAGGCCTTGATCGATAGAGCGACGCACGTTCGCGCTATGGCCGCGCTCTGTTTGTCGATCATTTCCTCGAAAGCGCCTTAGGCATAACTTCCGATAAGCGTGATTATCGGATCCTTCCATGCCGCCGATGCCGCTCTCTGCCCATCCTGAGGAAGTTCAGATTTTCGGCGGTAGGAGATCCGGGGCGGCGTTGCAACGTGGCGGATAGTTGTGGACGCGGTTGTCGCGCACGTCGAGGCCCTCGACGATGCCATAGCGAATCGGTCCGCTGCTCTGGATGACCCCCGCACATGATCGTTAGATGGCGATCGAACCCGCGCAAGGCAAACGTCGTCTGTGCCTGGCGAGATATTTGCAGAAAAGTCAAAAGGCGTGCTTCCTGATGGGATTAGCGATTCGCCCTAACCCGCATGACAACAGCGCCTTACCTCTCCAGGCTTAACCCAGAACAGCGGCAGGCCGTCGAGCACGGCGACCCTTCGCCGCTCCTCATCATCGCCGGTGCCGGCACCGGGAAGACGAACACGCTGGCCCATCGCGTGGCTCATCTCATTGTACTTGGCGCCGATCCGCGACGGATGATGCTCTTGACCTTTTCCCGTCGGGCGGCCGTCGAAATGATCCGCCGGGTCGAGCGCATTGCGGCAAATGTTCTCCCCGGCCAAGCCAGGGTCGTGGCAGAAGCCTTGAGTTGGTCCGGGACGTTTCACGCCATGGGCGCACGGCTGCTGCGCGAATATGCCGAGCATATTGGGCTCGATCGCCAATTCACCATCCATGACCGCGCAGATTCTGCCGACCTTATGAACCTGATGAGGCACGATCTCGGATTTTCGAAAACCGAAGAACGTTTCCCAGTTAGGAACACTTGCCTTGCGATCTATTCGCGCGCCGTCAATGCCGAGGCGGCGCTTGATGAGGTTCTCGCAAAGAATTTTCCCTGGTGTGTTGGTTGGGAGGATGAACTCAAGACGTTATTCGGGGCATATGTAGAGGCCAAGCAACGGCAGAACGTGCTCGATTACGATGATCTGCTCCTCTATTGGGCGCAGATGATGCAAGTGGAACAGATCGCGCACGACATCGGTTCTCGGTTCGATCACGTGTTGGTGGATGAATACCAAGACACCAATCGCCTGCAAGCTTCGATCCTTGTTGCGTTCAAACCCGATGGCAAGGGCCTCACGGTCGTCGGCGACGATGCCCAGTCGATCTATTCATTTCGCGCCGCGACGGTGCGCAACATTCTGGATTTCCCTCGGCTTTTCACACCGCCGGCGCAGATCATTACCCTTGACCGCAACTACCGCTCGACACAGCCGATCCTTAGGGCCGCGAATGCGGTCATCGATCTCGCTGCCGAGCGTTACCAGAAGAACTTGCGATCGGAGCGGTCTTCCGCCGAGTTTCCGCAGCTCGTCTCGGTGCGCGACGAGACCGACCAGGCGCGCTACGTGGCCGAGCGGATCCTGGAACACCGCGAAACTGCCGTCCCGCTCAAGCAGCAAGCCGTGCTATTCCGCGCGTCGCATCATAGCGCCCCACTCGAGATCGAATTGATACGGCGTAACATCCCCTTCGTGAAATTTGGCGGCTTGAAATTTCTGGAGGCCGCCCACATCAAGGACGTGCTGGCGTTCTTGCGCTTTGCGGAAAACCTGCGCGACCGGATGTCGGGTTTCCGGGTGATCCAGCTTCTGGCCGGCGCCGGTCCAGCCACGGCCGCACGGCTTCTCGACCAATTGGCTAAAGCAAGCAGCCCTCTGCAGGCGCTGATCGAATTCAGGCCGCCGGCATCATGTGCCGAGGACTGGCCAGCATTCGCCGAAACCTTGCGCCTTATCCGCAGCAACGCCGTTGGCTGGCCGGCGGAATTTGATCTGGCCTGCCGGTGGTATCTGCCGCATCTGCAACGGCGTTATGAAGATGCCAGAATGCGCGAAGCTGACCTGCTCCAGCTCGCTCAGATTGCCTCGACCTACCCTGGTCGTCAGCGTTTCCTCACCGAGCTGACGCTCGACCCGCCGTCGGCGACAAGCGACGAGGCGGGCTCTCCCCTGCTTGATGAGGATTACCTGATCCTCTCCACCATTCATTCCGCCAAAGGCCAAGAGTGGAAGGCGGTTTTCGTTCTTAATTGCGTAGACGGGTGCATACCGTCCGATCTGGCGGTTGGCAGCACGTCGGAGATCGAAGAAGAACGGCGGCTACTCTATGTCGCGATGACGCGCGCCAAAGACAATCTGCACATGATCGTGCCACAGCGCTTCTATGCCCATCAGCAACGCAGCAATGGGGACCGGCACATGTATGCTGTCCGGAGCAGATTCATTCCCGACACGATCACCAAGCACTTCGAACAATGCCCTTGGCCCGTGGCTGCCCGCGAAAACGGTTCTTCAACTCCTGCGCCGATCAAGCCCGTGGATATCACGGCGCGGGTCAAAAGCAGGTGGTGGTAATTGTAACGCGTTGGTCAGGTGAAACCGGCGGAGTGCCAAACAAGCGCCGCTCGCGGATGGTTAATGCGACGACATGCCTTTATTGGCGCAGCATTGAATCGATGCGTCGCGTTGTTACCTGTTGCTCATCAGGTCGGGCCGGGCGGCCCCATCCCCGACACCCCGCCGCCCGGCTTAGAAAACCTGAATGAGGCAACAAACTGCGTACCCCCAAGCGCGTAAGTGGTCTTGGGGTTCTTTTTGCGGCGACGCTGTGGCTTAAACCGAATTACTTCTTATCAACCGCCGGCGCGAGCGCTTCGCGCAAGCGTTCCCGATCTACGGCGATCTCGACGCCAGCGCGTTCCTGTTGCAAGAGCATCACGACGCGCGAGTCGCGTCCGCCCCATCCGCGTGCGAGCGCCTCTGTCATTTCGGCAAGCGTAAGATTGCAGAGGCGCATAGGCATGCCGAGCTCGCGGCCGAGTGCGTTAGCAAGCGATACATCCTTGTGAGCAAGCTTAAGTGCAAAGGCCGGCGGGTCGTACTCACCGGGCAGGAATTGGTCAATCAGCGCATCGAACGTGAATCGGCGTCCAACCGCACCTTGGCGGACCGCCTGCCAAAGCGTAAGCGGATCCATGCCCGCCTTCACGCCCAAGGTGAAGGTTTCCGCGAGCGCGCAGACAATTGCATAGCCCGACATGTTGTGGACGAGCTTAGCCACCGTGGCGCTGCCGATCGGTCCCACATACGCGGCCTTATCCCCGATCGCGTCAAGTACGGCCTTGTACTGGTTGAAGACGTTTTCGTCGCCGCCAACCCAGATCGCAAGTTTGCGGGATGCCGCGCCGCTCGGGCCGCCGCTCACAGGGGCATCGAGCATCTGCAGACCCTTTTCGGCAAAGGCCGCGTGCAATTTCTTCACGACGCTCGGCGAATTCGTCGACAGGTCAAAATAGGCGGCGCCGGGTTTCATGCCGGCGATGAGCCCGTCCGGCCCGAGCGCGACCGCTTCAACATCGGGCGGCTCCGGCAGCGAGGAGAAGATGACGTCGGTGCGGCCAGCGAGGACGCGCGGATTATCTGCCCAGGTCGCGCCCGCATTGAGATGATGACTGGCTGCTTGTC
>JBAQBC010000119.1:0-10869 GCA_049286035.1 Xanthobacteraceae bacterium | reverse complement strand
CCGCCGCTCCGGGCGCGGCGCCCGCCGCGACGCCTGCCGCCGCTGCGCCCGAGAAGAAGTGAGGTCGTCCGGCTTAGGACGGTTGTTGCATGCTGCTCCTGGTCGGACTCGGCAATCCGGGAGCGCGCTATGTCGGCAACCGGCACAATATCGGCTTCCTCGCCGTTCAAGAGATCGCCAAGCGCCATGGCCTCGGCCCGTGGCGCCGGCGCTTTGCCGGCGTCGCCTGCGAAGGACCGCTCGGCGGCGTGCGCACGCTTCTGTTGTTGCCAGGCACCTATATGAATGAATCCGGCCGGGCGGTCGCCGAAGCCGCGCATTTTTACAAACTGTCGCCTGCGGACATCACCGTGTTTCACGACGAGATCGATCTGCCGCCAGGCAAGGTGCGGGTGAAAATCGGCGGCGGCATCGCCGGGCATAACGGATTGCGTTCGATCTCCGAACATATCGGCAATGATTACCGCCGCGTCCGCATCGGGGTCGGTCATCCCGGCGATAAGGACATGGTGCAGCACTATGTGCTCAGTGATTTCGCAAAAAGCGATCGTGGCTGGGTTGATGCGCTGATCGCCATCATCGGCGACAACGCCGAAATGATTGCGCGCGGCCAGGACGCGAGCTTTCAGAACAAGGTCCATCTCGCCATGGTGGCGAAAGGTTTCGGCCAGCCCGAGCGCGACGAGGAAAACGGTAACGGCGATTGAAAATGAAGCTTTGCACGGGACGGATCTATTTGACGGTTGGACTTGCCTCTCGTCATTGCGAGCCAACTGGTCCGGCCCGAAGTGGATTGCTTCGTCGCTAGCGCTCCTCGCAATGACGATCAGCAATCATTTCTGAAATAAAGACCTAACTCCATGGGCTTCAAATGCGGCATCGTCGGCTTGCCGAATGTTGGTAAGTCAACACTCTTCAATGCGCTGACCGAAACGGCGGCGGCGCAGGCGGCAAACTATCCGTTTTGCACGATCGACCCTAATGTCGGCGAAGTCGCCGTTCCGGATCCGCGGCTGGAAGCATTGGCCGCGCTGGCGAAATCCGCCGCGATCGTGCCGACGCGGCTGACCTTCGTCGATATTGCCGGTCTTGTGCGCGGCGCTTCGAAAGGCGAGGGACTCGGCAATCAATTCCTCGCCAATATCCGCGAAGTCGATGCGATCGCGCATGTGGTGCGCTGCTTCGAAGACACCGACGTGACGCATGTCGAAGGCCGTATCGATTCGATCGCCGACATCGAGACCGTCGAAACCGAGCTCATGCTTGCGGATCTCGAAAGTCTGGAACGGCGTACCGAGGGGCTCGAACGCAAGTCGCGCGGCACCGACAAAGAGGCAGCCGAAGCGCGGCAGACGCTTGATCTGATCGAGCGCACGCTGACCTTGCTGCGCGACGGCAAGCCGGCGCGCCTGACATCGCGCAAGCCTGAGGAGGAGAAGCCGTTCCACATGCTGGCGCTATTGACGGCGCTGCCGGTGCTCTATGTTTGCAATGTGGACGAGGATGCCGCGGCCGCCGGCAATGAATTCTCCCGCAAAGTGCAGGCGCGCGCGCACGCGGAGGGCGCAGGCGCTGTGGTCATTTCCGCCAAGATCGAAGCCGAGATCGCGATTTTGTCGCACCACGAGCGCGACGATTATCTCGCCTCGATTGGTTTGCAACAGGCCGGGCTCGATCGCCTGATTGCCGCCGGCTATGCGCTCCTCGATCTGGTGACCTTCTTCACCGCGGGCCCGAAAGAGGCGCGCGCCTGGACGGCTACGCGGGGCACTAAGGCGCCGGCGGCCGCGGGCGTCATCCATACCGATTTCGAGCGCGGCTTCATCCGCGCCGAGACTATTTCATACGAGGACTATGTCGCTTGCGGCGGCGAGGCGGGCGCCAAGGACGCGGGCAAGATGCGGCTCGAGGGCAAGGATTATGTCGTGGCGGACGGCGACGTCATGCACTTTCGCTTCGGCGCGTGATTTGCGGAGCGAAATCAGGCCGCCGCGCGTTGTGTTTTAAGTGCAACAGCTCTCGAAAAACCATCGCAAAAGCGACTTCGAACAACACTTCGTCCAAATTTCATGCATTTAATGTCGGTGTGAACTGCTGGGTGCGTAACGTCACGATCGACCTGCTAGGCTCAGCAGACGAGTAATCGAACTGGATCATCTTTTTGGTTTGACCAAATTGTCACCAATCGCATGTAGGGGATCACACGATGTGCATCAAACTCGCCGTTCGCTCCGCAGCATGCGCAGTCGCGCTATTTGGCATGGCATTCTCTGCCACGACGCCCGCCCGCGCCGATGTCCAAGTGGGGGTGCTGAGCTGCCGAAGCTTGACGGCCGCGAGCTACATCATAGTTTCAGATCAACCATTCAACTGCATCTTCACCCCGAGTGCCGGCGGCCCAGTCCAATATTATCAGGCCACGATTCACCGTGTCGGGGCTCAAGTCGGCTTCAGCAGTAATGTTGCTTTAGGTTGGGCTGTCTTCGCGCCAACACTTAGCGTCGGGCCCGGCGCGCTAGCGGGCGTATATGGCGGCGTTTCCGCCGGAGCGGCAATAGGCGTCGGCGTAGGCGCGAATGGCCTCGTGGGTGGAAACAATTCATTTGCTTTGCAGCCCGTAAGCGTCGAGGGCCAGTCCGGACTCAACCTGGTTGCTACGGCGACCCAGCTCCAGCTGCATGCAGTTGTGTCCGCCGACCATCATAGGCATCACCATCATTAGCGCTGATGGTGTCGCTGAGTTGCTCGGCAAAGATGAGGCGCGAAGGCGGCTGTCGCTTTGTTTTAGGAGGGCGGCACGCCAGTGAGGGCGTAAAGCGCTATTCCGATCAGCACCATGATCCCGGCTTCCGCGGAAACAGCGTTCATCGGATAGCCGTTCGCATAATTGAACCAGACCCAGCCCACCGCTACGAGGATGCTCGCCCGCAACAGAAAACTTCCGAGCCGGGCCATCGCTTCCTCCCTGCCGCAGCAGTGTGACATAGCAAGCCCACTTTCGGGCTAGTGTGGACATTCCGTCGTCTCGCTCGTTTCCCCAAATGAATTTTTTTCGGCATGGCGAAGCTCGTTTTCCCGAAATGAAAATTTTTTCAACTTGGCGAAATACGCGGACCCAAACTGTAACGATCTGTCTTGCCGTTGAACGGGTGAGTTGTGGTCAGGCTCGCGAAGCTGGACCGGAATCTACCCCTTCCACTCCGGGTCCGGTGGCCCCGCACAGGAGGGCCAATCGTAGGCCACGCTCAGTGCGCTTTGAAATGGACGTTCGGCGCCGCCGGTGCTTGTGGGCACCACGCCTCATCCATTGCGGCTACTACCAGGGCGGCAGCCGCAAGATTGCGTTTGTCTGGATTGCGGTGCAGGTAACTGAGCACCACGTCCGCTTCCTGAAAGCTCGTGACCCCAGACGGCGTGCAGCTCGTATTCGGGCCTTGGCCAGTGAACTGACGGCTGAAATTGACCGCGTCAGAAACCCCAGCAACATATCCGATGCACAACGCATTGCTTGGCCCGGTAGCATTGTGTGGCTCGCACCAAGCCATAAGCGCGTTGCCATCGACGAAATAGCCGTTGGGATACTGAGCGCTCGCCTTCATGGTGGCAGCGCACAACAAAGCCAAGGCGAGAATTGATCGCATGGCAATCCCTCCGTGCCTCACCCTCGATGCGCCAAGGGGCCTTGTGGCGGCGGCCAGGCCAACGGTCACCACGGGTCACCCAACTCGTTCTCTAACAAGATTTCGCCGCCCGTCAGTTCACGACCACCGAGAGGCCGTAAAATTCCGCATATCGTCGAACATTCCGTGGATTTCCGGCCTGTGTTGCTCTGTAGCAACGCAAACGCGCGGCAAGCGGACTCACGCCGATAAGGAGAGCTTCCAGCACCAGCGTCCGTGCGGCTCGCCAAGTCCATTCATTATTTTCCCGCCATAAGGTCTGCGAAAGCCAACGCTCCTTTGGCGAATGTGATTAAGGTCTTTCACACTGAGATAGCTTTCTTCGACTGGTCCAACCTGTAGGAAAAATATGAAACGGTGCCGCTTAGCTTTCGGGCGTTCGTCACAGTCAATGTCAAGCTGGCCTCGGCCATCGTCGGGGCAGGGGAACGTCGGATGGTCCGGGGCACCGGCGCGATCGGCCAGCAGATGCCGACCTCACGCCGAACCGCATCGTGCGTGACGCTCAGGCGACGTCACAACTGATCAAGTCGGAGATTTTTATTGTCCGCCAAAACTACGATCGAACAGGGGGACATTCCGATCAACAGCCGGATACGGCCGCCCTGCTGGATCATCAACCGGTACTACCGCGAAAGCATGAAGGCCGCTTCGATGGGCGCTCTTTCTGAGATATTTGCTGTGATGAACAGAAATTAATGGATCGCCTTGGAAAGCATACTGAGCCAATGCGGGGGATGCCATGCTCACGGCTGCAATTACAGCACCAAGCATCGGCTTTGAGACGGTTGCCATGTGGTTCCTTCCGTGTGAGTGGGTAACAGGACTATTGCCCTGCCATCCGACGCGCACAGGACTGAATTACCCTTCGGCAAATTCCATCACGCATGCGTGAGCATTTAAGTTGACGTCGCTCAAGCACGCCCAGTCGCGCCAAAAATTTATTTTGCGGCTCAAAGAAAAATCGCGGCTCTAAGGAAAAAGGGTTCGACCGGAGGGACGGACCTTAAACTAATCAATAATGCTCACGCTCGCGTAATAAAATTCTCCAACGGAAAAGTTTTCATGAGCGAAGATTCAGATTGTGCGCATAAAGCGTCTCGATAAGCCGATGTCGCCTCGCCGGAAATGATCCGCCTCCACTTGCGGCGACGTCGGCAACACAAAGCAGCAAAGATGACGTCTCATTCTGAAATAAACGTGATCCGGTATTGGCTCAGTCTCGAATATCGATCAGCGCAATCTTAACGTGCGCGCCGGCGATAACGATTGTCCGTCCGGCTACTGATTGCGAAATCCGCCCTGGTTCCTGATCGCGCCGAGATGCTCGTTGATGCGAAACACGATGAGCACAAACTCGGCCGCGATGCGCGACATCACGATGCCCATGGCGGCGCCGAGCACGCTGGCGATAAGAAAGATCAGGCCGACAAATGGATTATAGGCCATCGTCGTCAGCGAACTGACCACGCCCGCGAATCCGAGCAGGACGGAAATCACAACGGCCAGCCAATAAAAGACCTTGATCACAGTGGGCGTGACGAATCGCTCCCACTGGAACAGATCGCCAAGGCCGAACATGAAGCCTCCCGCTCGCCCCCATCCCCCGTCGGGCTGGCAGACTGCACCGTGACCTTGCAGCGGTCAATCGCGGCGGTGGTCAATCGCGGCTGATCGCACGGCACTCCGCGCGCCATGTTTTATGCGGCATGTCTTATGCGGCATGTCTTATGCGGCATGTCTTATGCGCCATGTTTTGTTGACGGACCTTGGTGAGACATTTAGGACCCATGATCATGTCGAGGCTTTCCTTGGAGAAATTCGCGGGGCTAACGCCACGAATGTCCAGCGAGCAACGGCGCGCCACCACCGTCGCGGGCGTCGCGCACGCGCTGCACGACGGCTATACCGACCTCATCTACATCATGCTGCCCTTGTGGCAGGCCGAATTCGGCCTGACCTATGCCGCGCTCGGGCTCCTCCGCAGCATGTTCGTCGGCGCCATGGCTTCTCTGCAAATCCCCGCAGGCTACATGTCCGAGCGATTTGGGGCCGCGATCATGCTCGCGCTTGGCACCGCGCTTGCCGGTCTCGGCTATTGCTTGGCGGGGTTAAGCACTGGATTTGCGATGCTGCTCGGCGCACTCCTGCTCAGCGGCATTGGCGCCAGCACGCAGCATCCGATCGCCTCGGCGCTCGTCGCCCGTGCCTTCGCCGGAGCGGGTTCGCTCAAGGCGATCGGCGCCTACAACTTCGCCGGCGATCTGGGGAAAATGACGGTGCCGGCGGCACTCTCGCTGATGCTGCTGGCGATGCTTTGGCGTCCGGCATTGTTCATCTTAGGCAGCCTCGGCATCGCGATTGCCGCCGTCATCCTGTTCGCATCGCCGCGTCGCGAATCCGCGCCCGCGGCGACGCGGCCGGACTCCCACAGAACGGAGCTCGAGCGCAAACGGCAGCCGCTGGCGTTCGCATTGTTGACCGGCATCGGCGTTATCGACAGTGCAACCCGAATGGGTTTTTTGCTGTTTTTGCCATTCGTGCTCACGGAAAAAGGCGCGACTTTGCAGACCGTCGGCCTGGCGATGAGTCTTATTTTCGCCGGCGGCGCGGCGGGCAAGCTGGCCTGTGCCTTTATCGGGGCGCGGATCGGCGCGATCGGAACGGTGTGGCTGACCGAAGGATTTACAGCCGCGGGTATTCTCTCGCTGTCGCAGCTGCCGCTGCAGGCCGCGCTGTTGGTGCTGCCGCTGATTGGCGTTGCGCTCAATGGCACGTCATCGGTGCTGTACGGTTCGGTTCCCGATCTGGTCGAACCGCAGTGGCGCACGCGGGCGCTGAGTATTTTCTATACCGGCACAATAGGCTCAGGAGCGATCGCACCGGTGCTGTTTGGCCGGCTCGGCGACGTTCTCGGCGTATGGCCCGCGTTGACGCTGGTTGCGTTGTTCGTACTGCTGACGCTGCCGCTCGCATGGCTGCTGCGGCGGCCATTAACGCTGACTTAAAGCTGCGACCCGGCGCAAGCACGCCCAATTTGCGGCGTTGGAACCCCTCCCGCGCGAATTTCATCCCCTCGACGCTGAAAATCCGCCGATTGAGCGGGTCCCGCGGGGCTTGCCCCGCCAAATGAGGAACGCGGCCGCGACTACCCGCGTTAGGCTTGTGGCTCGGGTTCCAACGTTCACCGTCGAACGGCATGGGACGGCAAATGAACGGCAAAGTGAAATGGAGTAGGCCAATGAGATTTCATCTTCCTTGTGGCGTGCTTGCGCTCGTGATCGGCGCTTCTGCGGCGCAAGCGCAAACGGTGATCACCGGCCCGGTGGTGGGACAACCGGTCGGGACGGTGGTGGCCGCTCCGCCGGCCGAAACGATACAAACCATTCAGACCACACGGACGGTGCGCGCGGCGCCGCTGCCGTCGGTGCGCCGCCAAGTCGTGACGACGCGCACGATTACCCGCCGCGTGATACCAGCCGCGCCGGCTGCGGTTGCCGGAACCGTCGCTGCGGCGCCGCAGCCGCTTTATGACGCCGCGGTACCGGCCGCCGTGCCAGCGCGTGCGGGCATTTATGCGGCGCCGGACTACGATTATGCCGACTACGCGGACTATGGCGCGCCGCTCTATGACGTCGCGCCGGCTGCCACCGTCGGGCCGGCGCCCTTTGTCGCCGCGCCGGTGGTAACGGCGCCGGTGATCTACCGTTACGTTTATGAGCCGGATCGCATCCTGGTGATCGATCCGACAACCAACATCGCGGTGCAGGCAATTCCGCGATAACGACACAAGACCGCGCGCCGCCGCGAGGCGGCGCGCGGTCTTGGAGATGAAGTACAGCGCGTGAATGGGAGCGGCGCATGAGAGAACGCAGCTCGATTACGATCATCGTCACGCTAGCCGTCGTCGCGCTAGCCCTCTGCGGCGGGCTCGTGGGCGGCTTCGTAGGCGGCTTCAATGCGGCCGCGCAAACCACTCCTCCGGGAGCGCCGGGTACCGATACCGGCGTGAGCGGCGCCATCGAGCAGAAGCTCATTCTCAGTCCGGCGCAGCGAGCCTCGATTTACGACCGGGTGAGCACGGACAAGAGCAAAGTCGCGCCCAAGGATTTTTCGCCGGTGATCGGCGCTGACGTGCCGCCGATGATCGAACTCTATGCGCTTCCCGACGAGGCGGTCGCCGGCGTTCCAGCGGCCAAACTCTACAAATACACGATGGTGGAAGGCAAAGTCGTGCTGGTCGACCCGACCAAAATGCGCGTCGTCGACGTCATCGGACCGCCGCCGTCGCATTGATTGCGATCGCGCCCAATCCGCGTGCCCTGAAAATCTTGCCGGCGCCTAGGGCGCGGCGGCTTTCTTTCCCGCCTCGATGACGAGCTTCGGCAATGCGTCGAGATAAGGGCCCATGAAAAAGGCCTCGCCCGAACCCTCGCCGTAATATTGATCGTAGCCATCGATCATTGCGCGCACCGGCGTGACGCAAGAGGGCATCGACGCGACAATCAGATCGCCGAGTTCAGCGCTGCCGCTTGCGCTGTAGCGCGGATTAGCGAACACCGCGTGCACGATGCAATCGGTCGCCGACCGCATCAGCGTCTGTGTCGCTGCGCTTTTCTCGCGCGGGGAGAGCGTAAATCCCATTGGATCGTCAAGTGGACCGGTGGCGACGGCAATGATCATGGCCGTGCCAAATAGCGGTGCGAGAATCATCTGCTGCTTCCCTTACCCTCGGCGGGCAGGCATAGCGGCAGCGCCCGCTGTCGGTCAACCCTCATCTGGCCCCGCCGCGCCTGTGTTTTTTGCAACGAGATGATGTTATATTCAGCGATCAACGGAATGACGGAGTTTGGCCATGATATTGCCGCCGGTACTGCTTGTTGGCGTGGGCCTTGTCATCGCCGTCGTCGATAAAGTTCCCACGCTGAATGTGGAACAAGTCTGCGATGGCATCGCGCAGCAGGGCGGCGTCTCATTCCGTGATCCGAACATTGCGGTGGAGAAGAAAAACTGCCTCGAGAGCGAGCATGCGATTCGCGACGAACTCGGCAAGCAATGGTCGAGCTTTTCGACCACCGATAAGGCCGCCTGCACGAACGAAGCAACAATGGGCGGCGATTCGAGCTACACCGAGCTCTTGACCTGTCTCGAAATGGCCCGTGACGTCAGAGCGCTGCACAGCGAAAGCGACAAGGCCGTCATACCCGCGACTGTTCCGCCGGCCCCGCCCGGACACGCACAGCCGAAGCCCTAATCAGTAGCCGATCAAGATCTCGCTCACCGCCGGTTTGACCGCGCGCATCTCGGGATCTGCCGAACTGTACTCCTTGTCGGCTGCGAGAGCGGTGACCGTATCCGCGGGGACTTTCGGATCGGCGCGCAGGCTCACTCCCGATTTGCAGCCGCCAGGCAGACTGGCAAGTGCACCGCCGTCCCAATCGCTTACGGTGGCGGTGCCGTCTTTATCGAAGCCCTTGAGCTTGAAAGCCTTATGGTTGAGCTTCTCGAGTTGAGCGAGATTGAGCCCGAGGTGCAATCCTCCAGGCGCGATCCAGTCGGATTTGCCGTTGATGACTATCAGGTAAGTGTCGCTGCGCGCGGCGGGATTGGCCCACCACACTTCGAGCCGCCGCTTCGGATCTTTCGGAAACAGCACCGATGCCGGCACCTTGCTGCCATTGGCCTCGACGTCGGTAAAGGTGATGTTTCTGGAATCGTAGGTCATCGCCAGCTTGAGATGACTCGAATCCTTGCCGAAGGTGCCGCTGCACGCCACGGTGTGGCCGGCTACGGCCGGCGCCGGACCCGCATGCCTTAACGCTGCCGGTGCATGCGTGGCGCTCGCCGGCTGCGACACCGCCCCCGGAACCGGTTGCTTCATCTGTGACGGCGCGAGTTGATCGTCGCTGTCGAGATCGGGATTGACCTGGTTGATCTGTTGCCGTGGCGCCGCCGAGACATTATCGGCAGCCGACGCGAGCGACGCCCCAAAGCCTGCGGCCAATGCCATTCTCAGGCAGCCGCCAAACCATCCCCCACGCATACTCGCCTCCCGTTCTGGGTAACCCTACAAATTGCAACGCTTAAGGCCCGCGCAACGGCCGGCCTCGCCAACATCGCCCCGGGCGCAGAATAGCACGCTGCGGCTCGTTCGGCACGGCCCGGCCTTGCCGCCGACCACAGTGTGGCACGCCTGTTTCTTGGTCCAAGATTCTGGCAGAACCGAAGCGAAAATCGGCAGGCTTCTCAGATTGTAGGGGGCTCGAATGCGCAAACATCGCGTGGACGCGGGGCCGGACACGGTTCACTGGGGCTTTTTTGACGCTAGCCTAAAACCGCTGATCACGATCGATCCCGGCGATGAAGTCACGCTATCGACGGTGTCGGGCCCGCCTGAGGCAATGCCGAAAGCGGATAGCGGTCTCGCCGTCCCGCCCGCCTTGTCGGCCATACACGCAAGCGTGCCGCAGCGGCTTGGTCCGCACATCATGACCGGACCCGTTGCGGTACGCGGCGCCAAAGCCGGGCAGGTGTTGGAGGTGAGGATCAAATCGATCGCGCTGCACTATGACTGGGGTTACAACGTGATCCGCCCGCTCGCCGGCGCGTTGCCCGATGATTTTGCCAGCATGCGTCTCATTCATATTCCGCTCGACCGCGCCCGCATGAGCGGACGGCTGCCGTGGGGCCTCGAACTGCCGCTCAAGCCGTTTTTCGGCGTCATGGTCGTGGCGCCGCCGCCCGCCTGGGGACCGGTCGGTTCGCCGCCGCCGCGCCGCAACGGCGGCAATATGGACAATAAAGAGCTCGTCGCCGGCAGCACGCTTTATCTGCCGATCCACGTCGATGGCGCGCTGTTTTCGGTCGGCGATGGCCACGGCGTGCAAGGCGACGGCGAAGTCTGCATCGCCGCGATCGAAACCGGCCTGATCGGGACCTTCGAATTGCATGTCCGCGACGACTTCACGCTCGAATGGCCGATGGCGGAAACGCCGAACGAGCTCATCACCATGGGTTTCGACCCCGATCTCGACGATGCCGCTGTGATCGCGCTGCGCAACATGATCAAGCTTATTTGCTCGCGCACCCGATTATCGCGCGAGGACGCCTACACGCTGTGCAGCCTGGCGGCCGACCTGCGGGTGACGCAGGTGGTCAACGGCTCCAAGGGCATCCACATGGTGCTCGA
>JBAQBC010000118.1:0-72166 GCA_049286035.1 Xanthobacteraceae bacterium | reverse complement strand
CCGCATCCTCGGCCGCGCCCAGGGCCTCGATTTCACGGAGCAATTCAACTTCTAAGCTCGCGGATAAAGCCACCGAAAGTTCGGGGTTTGGTGAAGGAGAACTGAATTTATTCGCCCTGGCGCGACGGTTGGAGCTCGTTGGCCGACCTCCATTGCCGACAGACTTGCTCTCGATGCTCCGCTTCTCGGTTTGCGCAACCGGGCCAATCAGATCTGGGGCATCGAGATCGTCTTCACCGGCAATGCCGACCAGCGTGAACAGCGCATAACGCCGGGCATAGGTCAGGGCCGCGCCCATGCGGTGCGGCCTTTCCGTCTCGCCGATCGGACAAACCGGCCAGTCCGAGGCAATCCATTCGCCCGAGGAATGCGCAAGCACAGTCGTGAGATTGACGATCCCGGCCGCCTGATCGATGGCCGTGGTCTGCACCGTGGCGATCTCATGCTGGCCCAGAGTCTTGCGCACAATCTCAAGCCCACTCGAAAGCGGAGCATAGCGGAATTGCCGTAAACCGCCCTGCCGGCGTTGCGGTTCGATCGTGCCGATCAATGACTTCTCAGGATTAGTGAGTTCGATCTGCGCCTTGGCCAGCGCGGTGGCAAGCGCAGCGATCGACGGGCTAGATCGCTGCATTGCTCACCTCCGGGGTCATAAGATCGAAACTGACGGCTCCGGTTTTTGAGCGTTTGGCCTTAACGCCATGCCCAATCGCCTCCTTGGCATCTTCTGGCACTAGGCTCTTAAGTTCGGCCTTGGCCTGCTCGTGTTGGAGATGCGCCTGGTGGGTTTGCGTGAAAATCGTAGCGAACTCCGCCCATGCGTTAGAAGAAGCCATATCGGCAACACGCACTGCTTCAAGCCGCGGCTTCGGCGGCTCGATGCCAAACAGCCGCGGTTGCTCGCCACTCTCAACACAACGCCAAAACTTGCGCTCGGCGGTGACAATCAGATGCTGATAGAGCGGATCGGCATGCGCCAGAATCTCGGCCCATTTGCCGCCGCCGGTGATGACGGAGAGCACCGCAGTCCTCGCTGCCACACACCACATATTGTGCTGCAGCTGCGGCATGTACTTCTCGGCCGCGGCTTCCTCCGAGAACGACCACGGCAGCATGAACTTGGCCTCGAAGACCGCATCATTGCCCTGCACGCGTCCGTCGAGGGTTGCCCCCATCCAGCGCAGCACCGGGTGCCGAATCTTACGTTGAACATCGATGACGACCTGGCCTGTATTGGCCTCATACCAGCGCCGATTCAGGTCTTCGGTCGCAAGACCGAGCTGGACGACGAGATTGCCGGAGAGGTCCTCCGGCTCAACCTCGCCGCGTTTCTCGCGCCAGAGGCGGATCAGGGCCGCTTCATCATCGCCCATAATGATCCGGGCATCGGAGCCGCCGATGAAATAACGCCGGTCCGTGGCACGCCGCTTTGTGGATGCTTTCGAGGTCGCGCCTGTGATCGGCGCTTGGATTGCGCTAGGAACAGAATCAGCCTGCGCCATGAGTAACCTCCGTGGCTTGGGTGAAGGCTGGCGACCGGGTTCGCCACTCGGCGCCAGCTAGTCACAGGTAAAGCTAAATGCATTTAATGTCAATACACCAATTACATAAATGACTAACCGTCCTCGTGGTCGTCCATCGAGACGAATTCAGGATCGCCCATTTCAAATGCGCGTCTCGGAGACGTTTTTGCGCACTGTGGATGAGTGGCGCCGGGGCCAGGTCGATCTCCCGTCGCGTGCTGAAGCAATCCGGAGAATGGTTGGGATAGCGGCCAAAATGAAAAAGAAGCTAGATACCGATCACTAACTTTAAAACGAACCCAAACGACATCGGTGTCAGGAATCTGGACGGTCGCTGCGGCGCTCGGGGGTGACATCGATAGCGTGGTCTTCAATCTGCTTAAAGTCTCCTTGCGCTTCGAGCTGCTTTAACTTTATGAGCGCCTCCAGCGAAATGCCGTGACCGGCTAAGGCGGTGCGGACTTCCTCATACGATTTGTACACCACGTCCTTGTGGTCTTCGGGGCGGATGTTCATCGGCAACAGCTTGATCCACATCTTGGAATAGAATGCGTCGAGTCGCTCCGGTGAGGATGCGACCCATTTCACGAACGCATCATAGCCGCCGAGATCCTCGAAACAGCGGGCCAGCACCTCTTTGACCTCGGCGGTCATCTTGTTGGGCGTGCCAGCGTGACGGCCCACAGGGCGCTGACCTTTCTTGAAGCTAGTGCTGGTGCGATGCTGAGGCATGTGCCCTATTATCATGCTACTTTAGGGCACGTCAAGCGGCTCAATGTTCGCGCAGTACCGCTTGGACCACGCGGTCATTGGCATCGTTGCGGATGCTCGCGTAAATTCCGCGTGTTTTACACGGCGCCGATTGCGGTTGGGCCACCATTCATCGGGCTGGGGCCGGACATCCGGGCCCGCCAAGGGGCGATTCGCCTCGTCAAATCCTGTTGCCGGCGCTCCAGCTCCAGAAATCGCGGCCTTCCTCGCGCAAAAAGCGCGCCAACACCATATTGTGCACCTCGGAAGCGCCATCGACCAAACGCGCGGCGCGCGCGGCGCGGTAGATCCATTCCAAGATCGTGTCTTTCGAATAGCCGCGGGCGCCATTGAGCTGGATCGCGGTGTCGGCGGCCTCGTGCAGCGTATCGGCGACATGCACCTTGGCCATCGAAATTTCCTTGCGCGCGCGATCGCCATGGTCGAGCTTCCACGCCGCATGCATCGTCAGTAACCGCCCGATCTGGATCCGCTGCGCGACCTGGCCGAGCTTGATCTGCACACTCTCACGGTCAGCGAGCTTGACGCCAAAGCCTTCTCTTTTGTCGACATAGTCCTGCGCGATCTCCAAGCAGCGTTTGGACCAGCCAAGCCAGCGCATGCAATGCGTCAGCCGCGCCGGACCGAGCCTGATCTGCGTCACTTTCAGTCCGTCGCCAATACCGAGCAGCACATTGTCATCGCTGACTTCAAGGCCGTCGAATTCGAGTTCGCAATGGCCGCCATGTTCCTCCGGTCCCATGATCGGAATGCGCCGCACCACGCGCCAGCCCGGCTGGTCGCGGTGATAGAGGAACGCGGTCAAGCCGCGGCGTTTGTCGTCTGACGTTCTGGCGACGACGATGAAATGCGCTGCGTCGGCGGCCCCGGTGATGAACCACTTGCGGCCGCGAATGACCCATTTGCCGTTTTTCTTTTCCGCGCGAGTCCGGATCATGCTGGGGTCAGAGCCGCCGCCCGGCGCCGGTTCGGTCATGGCGAAGGAAGATTTTACCTTGCCCTCGACGACTGGCCGTAACCACCATTCTTGCTGCGCCGGCGTGCCCGCGCGCGACAACAGATTCATGTTGCCGTCGTCAGGCGCGGAGCAGTTGATAGACAGCGGTCCGAATAGCGAGCGTGCCGCCTCTTCGTAAATGGCGGTCCAGGCCACGATCGGCAGCGCCATGCCGCCGAATTGTTTCGGCGATTGCGGCGCCCACAAACCGGCCTTTCTGGCTTTGTCTTGAACCGGCGCGATCCGCGCGAGCGGAATGTTTTCATGCTCGGAAAAGTTTTGCGGATCGGCTTCAAGCGGCAGCACTTCTTGTTCGATGAAGGCGCGGGTGCGCTGCCTCAAATCCTCGATTTCCGGTGACAGTGTAAAATCCATACTACCCCCCGATCAGGTCCTTGCAGTCCGGCAAATGCCCGGTAGCGGACTGCAACCGGCGTCGCGGCAAGGAGTTTATAGCCAAGGGAGTGGCGAGGTGGAATTGCAATGAACCGCATCCCGCTTTTGATCGCCGCCGCCGCGGCAGCACTGATTTTTACGATTTCACCCGGTCATGCCGCCTATATCGGCAATGCGCCGTGGTGCGCGGTCGTGAACATAGGCGCAGGCGACGTCGAATGGGACTGTGAATATGGATCGATCGAAGCCTGCCGGCCCAACGTGATCGCCGGCAATCGCGGCTTTTGCCAAATAAATCCTTACTATTCGCCGGCACCGCCTTATGGTGCGCCGCACGCAAGGCGGGCGCCGCGCCATAGGCATAAGTACTAAGGCCCAGTCTCAGGCGCTACGGCTCAAACCCGCCATTTGCTGCCGCAAAACGCCAATGCAACAATGGCGCGCGGTCGCGGAAGGCACGGGGTTATGCTGGATTCGATTTCAACCGCTTCGACGCAATTTACGCTCGACGCTGACCAGATCGCGGTGCGGGAGGTGGCGCGCGCCTTCGCCGCGGAAGTATTCGCGCCCAAAGCGATCGCTTGGGACGAGGCCAAGCACTTTCCGGTCGCCGAAATGCGCAAAGCCGCGGCGCTTGGAATGGGCGGAATTTTTGTCGCCGGAGATCTCGGCGGCTCCGGTCTGTCGCGTCTGACCGGAACGCTGATTTTCGAGGCGCTGGCGACCGGTTGCCCGACGACAGCGGCCTTCATGTCCATCCACAACATGGTGGCGGGGCTCATCGACGTGTTCGGCTCGGACGAGCAACGGCGGCGCTGGCTGCCGAAATTGTGCGCCATGGACTTGCTGGCAAGCTACTGTCTGAGCGAGCCGGGCGCAGGCTCCGACGCGGCCGCTTTAGCAACGCGCGCCGCGCGGAACGGGGACAACTACATCCTCAAAGGCCAGAAGCAATTCATTTCCGGCGCCGGCGCGAGCGACCTCTACCTGGTGATGGCGCGTACCGGCGGCGAAGGACCGTCCGGGATTTCTGCATTTCTCGTACCTGGCGACGCGCCCGGCCTGTCGTTCGGCGCCAACGAACGCAAGATGGGCTGGAACGCGCAGCCGACCCGCGCGGTACTGTTTGAGGACGTGAGCGTGCCGGCGGCCAACCGGCTCGGCGCAGAAGGGACGGGTTTTGGAATCGCGATGGCCGGCCTTGATGGCGGCCGGCTCAATATCGCCGCCTGCTCGCTCGGCGGCGCGCAATCCGCTTTGGACAAAACACTCGCCTATATGAGCAACCGGAAGGCTTTCGGCCGGCGTCTCGACGAGTTTCAGGCGCTGCAATTTCGCCTCGCCGACATGGCGACGGAGCTTGAAGCCTCGCGCGCATTGTTGTGGCACGCCGCCGCCGCGCTCGATCGCAAGGACGTCAATGCCACGCGGCTCTCAGCCATGGCCAAGCGCTTTGTGACCGACGCTTGCTCCGACATTGCCAATCAGGCGCTGCAATTGCACGGCGGGTATGGCTACTTGTCCGAATACGGCATCGAAAAAATCGTGCGAGATTTGCGGGTGCACCAGATTCTCGAAGGCACCAACGAAATCATGCGCCTCATCGTGGCACGAAGCCTCGTCGGCCGATGAACGAAACGCTTCTGCGCGACGATGATCTGATCGTAAGAAGCGACGGCGCGCTGCGCCGAATCACGCTGAACCGGCCGCAAGCGTTGAACGCGATCACGCTCGACATGGCGATCGCCATGACGGCGCTGCTGCTGGATTGGCAATCAGACCCAAAAGTCGGCGCGGTGCTGCTCGACGGTGCCGGCGACCGCGGCTTTTGCGCCGGCGGCGACATCCGCGCGCTTTACGACGCCGCCCAGAGCAAGCCGACGGGCGTTGCGGATTCGCTGCCGGTGCGATTCTGGGCGACCGAGTACAAGCTCAATGTCCTGATCGCGCGCTATGCCAAGCCGGTCATCGTAGTGATGGACGGCTTGGTGATGGGCGGCGGCGTCGGGCTTGCAGCGCATGCCGCGCATCGCGTGGTTACCGAGCGCTCGGCCGTTGCCATGCCGGAAGTCGGCATTGGCTTCTTTCCGGATGTGGGCGCCTCTTTCTTACTGGCGCGAGCTCCGGGTCACATCGGGACCTATCTCGCCTTGACCGGTCAGCGCCTCGGCGCTGCCGACGCGCTGTCCTGCAAACTCGCCGATATTCACGTGCCCGCGGAGCGCTTGACTAAGCTGCCCGCCGCGATCGCCAGTTGCCGCAATCATGATGAAGTCCGCACCGGCCTCGAACGGCTGTCCGCCGCTCCCGCGCCCGCGCGATTGCCCAACGAACGCGAGTGGATCGACGCCTCCTACGGCGGCGACATGCTTGAGGAGATTATCGCGCGGCTGCGCGCATGCCGCGCCGAAGGCGCGCAGGTCGCGCTCGAGGTCATGGGCAAAGCCTCGCCGACCTCGCTGAAAGTGACGCTGCGCAATATCCGCTCGGCGGCGACATTCGAACGGGTTGAGCAGAGTTTTGCGCAGGACTACCGTATCGCGCTCGCTTGCATTGCCGGGCACGACTTCATCGAAGGCATTCGCGCAGCCATCATCGATAAGGATCGCAACCCGCGCTGGCGACCTGAAAAGATCGAAGCGGTGACGCGCGAGATCGTCGATCGGCATTTCCGGACCGTGGGCGAACTGGAACTGACATTCGAATAGGAGCCTTTATGCCGAATATCGGATTCATCGGGCTTGGCAATATGGGCGCGCCGATGGCCGCCAATCTCGTCAAATCAGGCGACCATGTCCTCGGCTTCGATGTCGTTGTGGCGGCACGGCAGGATTGTGCGCGGCTGGGTGTCGAGATCGCCTCTAGCGCCAAGGCATCGGTCGAAGCCGCCGACATCGTGATCACCATGCTGCCGGCGGGCGAACATGTGCGCGCGGTCTGGGCCGAGATCTTGCCAGCGGCGAAACGCGGCGCGCTGTTCATCGATTGCTCGACCATTGACGTGACCAGCGCGCGCGCTGCACATGCACTCGCCGCCGAGCGCGGCATTGCCGCGCTCGATGCGCCGGTCTCCGGCGGCGTCGCCGGCGCCAAGGCCGCGACGCTCACCTTCATGGTCGGCGGCGCGGCGGAAGCCTTTGGGCGCGGCAAACCGATTTTGGAGCGCATGGGCAAACGCGTCGTGCATTGCGGCGACGCGGGCAACGGTCAGGCCGCAAAAATCTGCAACAATATGATCCTAGGCGCCTCGATGATCGCGGTCAGCGAAGCCTTCGTCCTCGGTGAAAAGCTTGGCCTGTCGCACCAGGCGCTGTTCGACGTTGCTTCGGCGAGCTCAGGCCAGTGCTGGTCGCTGACGAGCTACTGTCCGGTGCCCGGTCCGGTTCCGGCGAGCCCGGCCAATAATGGCTACAAGCCCGGCTTCGCTGCAGCCTTGATGCTGAAGGATCTCAAGCTCGCGCGAGAAGCCGCAAGGGCGGCCCACGCCAATACCGCGATCGGCGCACATGCCGCGGAAATCTACGAGCGCTACGCGGCGGCGGGCCACAGCGCGAGCGATTTCTCCGGCATCATCAATTTCGTTCGCGAAGCGTCAAAAGCGAATTAGTCTAGCGGCCGGTGTTGATGTGATCTTCGGCGTTTGCCGCGTCGATTGCGCAGCCCATCAACAAAAACGTCGACAAGCCGAAGTACGTTCTTTTGCCATCCCGGCTGGTCGTGCGTGTAGCACATGCCGACCAGGGCACGCAGCAGATCTTGGGGGCTAATATCGTTACGGATTTCATCTGCAGCGCCCGCTCGCCTCAGGAGCTCGGCAACAGCTCGCGTCAAAAGGTCGGATGAATAAGAGAAAAGGTCTGAATCCTTGGCGACCGCAAACGCGAGCGCCGTCGACATGCCTTTTTTTGTAGCAACGAATTTGACGAATGAGCGCATCCACTGACGTAGCGCCTCGGTCGGCGCCGCCTCTTCCTCCAATCGTTTGGCAAGATCGGCAAGTTGCTGGACCTGGCGCCGGTAGACGGCCTCGAACAGGGCCTCGCGCGTTGGGAAATGGCGGTAAAGAGTGCCGATACCGACGCCTGCCGTCTTTGCGACCGCCTCGAGGCTAGCCTCCGGTCCACCGGCGCTGAATACTCTTCTTGCAGCCTCGATCACACGGTCGCGGTTCCGAAGCGCGTCAGTCCGTGGCTTTCGTGAGGCTTTTTTGCCTAACGTCTTTTTATCCAACGGCTTTTTATCCCACGTCTTTTTGTCCAAGGCGCTTCTTGAAAAGCGGAGGATGCCTCCGTATTTAACGGTCGGCAGCGCTGACACATAGCATTTTCATGCGTAGCGCGGCCACAGATCGGGGAGAAGGCCTCACGGCGAGTTTGCCGAAATCTCCTACGGTCGCAAATGCCGTCGACGGACGGACATTGCTCACCCATCGCTCAAATGGAGCACTGTATGGGCTATTCAACCACGCTGACCATCAACGGTGTCAAGAGAACCATCGAACTCGACGATCCACGAGTTACGCTCCTCGACCTTCTTCGCGAACGGCTGGATTTGACGGGGACAAAGAAAGGCTGCGACCGTGGCCAGTGCGGCGCCTGCACGGTCATCGTCGACGGACGCCGGATCAATTCCTGCCTCGCGCTCGCGGTCAGCCACGATGGCGCTGATGTCCTGACGATCGAAGGCGTGGCGCACGGCGACCGGCTCCACCCAGTGCAAGAGGCCTTTATCGCGCATGACGGCCTTCAATGCGGCTTCTGCACCCCGGGCCAGATCATGAGCGCCATCGCTCTGATCCAGGAGGGCCAAGCGGGCGACGACCCCGAGCGGGTCCGCGAGGGCATGAGCGGCAATCTCTGTCGCTGCGGCGCTTATCGGGGAATCACCGAAGCGGTACTGGAAGCGCAAAAAACGCTCAATGCGGCAAGCCGCAAGGAGGTCGCATGAAAAGCTTTGATTACGTGAGACCGACAACGCTTCGCGACGCCGTATCAGCCGCGAGCGAACCCGGCGCCGCCTATCTCGCGGCCGGCACGAACCTTCTCGATCTGATGAAGGGAGGCGTGACGAAGCCCGATCGGCTCGTCGATATCACACATCTTCCCGGCCTCGACCGGATCGAAGACCTTGCTGATGGTAGCGCGCGCATCGGCGCGCTGGTCCGCAATGCCGACCTTG
The DNA here is from genome assembly GCA_049286035.1 of Xanthobacteraceae bacterium. GTDB lineage: Bacteria > Pseudomonadota > Alphaproteobacteria > Rhizobiales > Xanthobacteraceae > BOG-931. The sequence continues at coordinate 63,301 of JBAQBC010000118.1, read as the reverse complement.
CCCACGATCGTAATTTCGCCCGGCGCTTTCCGGCCGTGGCCGAAGCGCTTTTGTCCGGAGCCTCGGCGCAGCTTCGCAATGCGGCGACAGTCGGCGGCAATCTCCTGCAACGCACGCGATGCGCCTATTTCTATGATCCGGCGAGCGCCTGTAACAAACGCATTCCCGGCTCCGGCTGCGACGCCCGCGGCGGCGACAATAGGCATCACGCGATATTGGGTTGGAGCACGAGCTGCATCGCGACGCATCCGTCCGATTTCTGTGTCGCACTCGTCGCGCTCGATGCGGTCGTCGAGATCGAGGGCAGAGCGGGGCGGCGGAAGATTCCACTTGAAATGCTCCACTGCCTGCCGGGCGATAGGCCTGACCGTGAGTCTGTACTTGAGCCCGGCGAGATGATCGTTGCAGTGCGTCTGCCCGCCGAGGCCACGCTTTTTGCCACCCATGCCCGCTATCTTAAACTTCGCGACCGGACGTCCTATGCCTTCGCCATCGTCTCGGCGGCGGCCGCTTTGCGCGTCGAGGCGGGCGTTATTGCACAGGCGCGTATCGCGCTCGGCGGCGTGGCTCCAAAGCCGTGGCGAGCGCGGGAAGCGGAACAGATTTTGATCGGTGCGCGAGCCCACGCATCGGTGTTTCGTCGCGCGGCCGAGGCTGCGCTCGCCGACGCAAAACCTTCCGGCGACAACGCTTATAAGATCGAGCTCGCGCGGCGCGTCGTCGCGAGGGTGCTAACGCTCGCCGCCGCCGGAACGCCGGAGCAGATGCCCGTGCTACCCGGCTCACTCTTTGCCCCCGGTCCCGGAGCTGCCGCTCATGCCTGATATCGCGTCCACACAAACGCCTGCTCATGTCCGCCACGGCTCGAATATCGGTCAGCCGCTCACTCGACGCGATGGCATGCTCAAAGTGACGGGCGCCGCTCGATATGCCGCCGACCATCATCCGCCCGGCATGCTTTATGCAGTGCTCGCCGTGTCGAGCATCGCGCGCGGCCGCGTCGCCTTTCTGGATGTCGCGGCGGCGAAAGCCCATCCGGGTGTAGTCGAAGTAATCACGCCGGCGAACAGGCCGCCGCTGGCGCAGGATCCTGACGAGAAACCAGATCCCATAACTTTTCGGCTCGATCTTTTGCAAAGTGATCGGGTCCGCTATGCTGGTCAGCCTATCGCGGTGGTGATCGCGGAAACGCTCGAAACCGCCACTGAAGGCGTAAGCCTGCTCGCGCCACGCTACCAGATCGAACCGGCGCGCGTCGGTCTCGATGCGACTGAGAGCTTTCTGCCAGCGGTCGTCGGTCCTGGCTTTCCGGCGCAAGCGCATCGCGGCGATGTTGAAGCCGAGCTTGCTACCGCGAGAAAGACGATAACTGAGACCTACGAGACTCCGGCGCAATATCACAATCCCATGGAGCCGCACGCGATTGTCGCCGCATGGGAGGGCGACACGCTCTCTATTGACACGCCGAGCCAAGGTCTCGCGATGGCGAAACTGCGTCTCGCCGGACTGTTCGGATTAGCGCCGGACAAGATTCATATTCGCAGTCCATTTCTCGGCGGGGGCTTCGGCTGCAAAGGCTTGATGTCTGGACCGCAGGTTCTCGGCGCCATCGCCGCCCGCGTCGTAGGCCGGCCGGTCAAGCTTGTGCTGCCCCGCGAGCAGATGTTCGGTCCAGTCGGCCACCGCGGGCCGACGCGGCAGACCTTGCGCCTCGGCGCCGACGGTGACGGGGCGCTGGTCGCGCTCGATCATCACACCAAGACGGTCTCGAGCACTTTCGATGATTTCTTCGAGCCGGCTTCCGATATTTCGCACACGCTTTATGCGAGCACCGCCATCGCGACCTCGTATGAAGCCGTGCGGGCCGATGTCGGCACGCCACTGTTCATGCGCGCGCCCGGCGAGGCGTCAGGCTCGATCGCGCTCGAAAGCGCCATCGACGAAATGGCACAAGTCTGGGGCATGGACCCTCTGGCCTTCCGGCTTAAGAACTATGCCGAGGTCGAGCCGATCTCCGGCAAGCCGTTCTCCTCAAAAGCCTTGCGCGAATGCTACCGGCAAGGCGCAGAGCGGTTCGGCTGGGAGCGCCGTCCGCTGGCGCCACGGCAAATGCGCGATCGTGACGGGCTACTCGTCGGCTGGGGCATGGGGACGGCGACATTTCCGGCGTTCATGTTTGCGGCGCAGGCCAAGGCGGTGCTGCGCCGCGACGGCAGCGGGGTCATGGAGATCGGGGCGCACGATATGGGGCAGGGCGCCTGGACAGCGCTGGCACAGATCGCAGCCGACGGGCTCGGGCTCGACCTCGATCAGCTCGAATTCCGCTCCGGCAATTCCGATCTGCCCGATGCGGGTATTGCCGGCGGTTCGTCTCACACCGCGACCGCGGGCATGGCCATCTACGATGCCGGCGCCAATGTGATCACTCGACTTGCCGATCTCGCGACCAACGATCAACGCTCGCCGCTCTACGGCGCCGGCAACACGGGCGTGATCGCTCGCGGCGGCCGCCTGATCCGTCGGGACGACACGAGCCGCAGCGAAAGCTATGCTGATATTCTCGGCCGGGCCGGGCTCGACCAGATCGAAGGCCGTGGCACAAGCGGCGCCGCGAATCCCATGGAGGCGCACGCCAAATCGGACTATGCCATGCACGCGCATGGCGCGGTGTTCGCCGAGGTCAAGGTCGATCCCGATCTCGGGCAAACGCGCGTGACCCGGCTGGTCGGCGCCTTCGCCGCCGGACGCATCATCAATCCGCGCATGGTGCAGAGCCAGTTCTACGGCGGAATGATCTGGGGCGTGTCGTTTGCGCTCCATGAGCAGGCCATTATGGATCGGCACTGCGGCCGCGCCATGAATGCCAATTTGGCCGAATACCGTATTCCCGTGAACGCCGATGTGCCGTCGGTCGAAGCAATTTTGGTCGACGAACACGATCCGCATGTCAACGCCCTCGGCATCAAAGGCGTGGGCGAGATGGGCATCACCGGCACGGCTGGCGCGGTCGCCAATGCCATCTGGCACGCGACGGGCATTCGCGTACGCAAATTCCCGATCACACTTGACTGTTTGATCGAACCACAATGAGCTGATCGGAATTACGTTACCTCGCCGAGCATCGCGCCTTCCGGCGCGACGTCACCCCCGCAGCGCAATCATTTGCCCGCCGTCGGCGACGATCGTGGCGCCGGTGACGAAGCGGCCGGCGTCGGAGGCGAGCAACAACAGCGGACCGTCGAGATCGCGCTCTTCGCCGAACCGGCCGATCGGAATCTCGCGTTTGATCGCGGCGCCGCGCTCGCTCGCCAGATAATCGCGATTAAGTTCGGTGACGATCCATCCCGGCGCGATGGCGTTGACGCGAATGCCCTTGAACGCGAGTTCGAGCGCCAGCGCCTTGGTGATTTGAATAACCCCGGCCTTTGCCGTGGCATAGGCGATGACGCCTTTGTCGACGCCGAAGCCGAGCACCGAGGCGATGTTGACGATGCTGCCGCCGCCTTTCGCCGCCAGCATGCGGCGTGCCGCTTCCTGCGCCCAAAAGAACACAGCATCGAGATCGATCGAGAGCACGCGCCGCCATTCGTCCTCGGCGAGCTCCACCGCGCGCGCGGCATGCGCGACGCCGGCATTGTTGACGAGGATGGTCACCGTGCCGAAGGCCTTCTCGGCAGCATCGAAGGCGCCGGCCATGGCGTGCCGGTCGCGTACATCGGCGGTGACGGTGATCGCCTTGCCCCCGGATTTGGCGATTTGCGCCTGCAGCGCGGTGAGCCGCTCGGCGCGCCGCGCCACCAGGACGACGGAAGCGCCGTTGGCCGCCAGAACCTCGGCGAAGCGCGCGCCGAGCCCGCTGGAAGCGCCGGTCACCAGCGCGACCTTGCCGTTGAGATTAAATAGTTCTGCTGCGGTCATCGCCTCACCATGTCGCGTCGCTCAACCGATCATAGGATTCATTTCAATCCGGCACCAAGCTTCGCAGTTAGGACGCATAAAGCCGATGCGGCAGCGACGTCGCAAGCCCCGGCGCAAACCACAGGGCAATCAGCATAGCAAGCTGAATGAGCACGAAGGGGATGATGCCGAGATAAATATCGCGCGTCGTTACTTCCGGCGGCGCAACACCGCGTAGATAGAATAATGTCGGACCGAGCGGTGGATGCATGTAAGAGGTCTGTAAATTGACCGCCAGCATGATGCCGAGCCAGACCGGATCGACTCCCGGCATTTGCAGCAGCACCGGCGCCACGATCGGTACAACGACGAAAATAATCTCGAATGCGTCCATCACGAAGCCGAGCAGAAAGACTGCCGCCATGACCGCGAGAACCGCGCCGGCCACGCCGCCGGGCAGATTGGTCAGCGTGCGCGCAACCAGGCCATCGCCGCCGAGCCCGCGGAACACCAGGCTGAACACGGTCGCGCCGACCAAAATGACGAAAATCATGCTGGTGATCTGGGTGGTTCGGATCATCACCGGGATCAAGAATCCCTTGGCGCCGGTCTTGCGCATGGCCAGAAGAATCGCGCCAACCGCGCCGACCGAGGCGGCCTCGGTCGGCGTCGCGATGCCCGCGAGAATGGAGCCGAGCACCGCGAGGATCAGTGCAAACGGCGCAACCAGAGCCGATATGATGCGTGCGGCAAGCGCGGCGCCGCGCGGCGCCGACGGATCGGCGGCGATCGCGGGAGATTTCTTCGGCCTGACCACCGCCACAGCAACGATGTAAAGCAGATAAAGCAAAACCAGCACCAGGGCCGGGCAGATCGCTCCGGCAAACAGATCGGCCACGGTGACCGTCTGCGGCGCAAAATTGCCCTTGGCCAATTGCGCCGCCTGATAGGAATTGCTCAGCTGATCGCCGAGCAGAACGAGCACGGTCGCCGGCGGAAAAATCTGAGCGAGTGTCGCCGTGGCCGCAACAGTGCCCGCGGCCAAGGCCTTGTCGTAACCGTGGCGCAGCATGGTCGGCAGCACGATCAGGCCCATGGTGACGGTTGTGGCGCCGACGACGCCTTTAGCCGCAGCTAACAACACGCCGACGACGATCACCGACACACCAAGGCCGCCCGGCAGTCGGCCGAACAGCCGCCCCATGGTCTCCAGCAATTCCTCGGCAATGCGCGAACGCTCCAGCATCACGCCCATGAAAATGAACAGCGGGATCGCGAGCAGCACGTCGTTCGTCATGATGCCGAAAATGCGCGCCGGCAGCGCGCCGAGCAGCGCAAAGTCCATGATACCCAAGGCGGCGCCGAGACTGGCAAAGCCGAGCGACACGCCGGCGAGCGTGAATGCGACCGGATAGCCGACCAGCAGCAAGGCGCAAACCGCGAGCACCATCGCAACCGCAAGCGTTTCGCCCATGGTCAATGCGATTGTTGCCGGGAGGGAGCGCTCAAGACGAGAGCGGCCCGGATGGCCTGCGCCACGCCTTGCAGGCCGATCGAGGCGGCGAACACCAGAATGATGGTTTTGAGCAGGTAGACGAACGGCAAGCCGCTCGGCTGCGGGGAGCCCTCGAAGGTGTGCCAGGAGCGCTCGACATAGGGCAGCGTCAAAGCAAACAGGGCAGCGGCAAAGGGCAAGAGAAACACGGCGGCGCCGAGAAGATCGACCGCCGCGCGCCCCCGCGGCGTGCCGCGCGCGTAGAAAATGTCGACCCGCACATGCTGATCGGTTTGCAGCACCCAAGCTGCCGCCAACATGAACAAACCGGCGTGCGCGTAAAGGACCGATTCCTGCAGCCGGATTGAGCCGAAGCCGAGCGCGTAGCGCAGCAGGACCACGGCAAATTCAGCCACCACGACATAAAGCGAGCACCACGTCGCAATGCGGCCGATCGCCGCCGTGATGCGATCGATTCCGTCGGCGATGCGCGCGGTCGTGTTTCGCATGGTTGGCGCTCATACTATAATCTGCCTTAATAGCTTTCGGGAAACGGAATGAGAGCGCCATGGAGCAAAAGCACGAGCATCATCATGAGCATGACGAACACGGCTCCGAACTTTCTGAAATGCAATTGCGGGTGCGCGCGCTCGAGACGGTGCTGACCGAAAAAGGCTATGTCGATCCGGCGGCGCTGGATGCCGTCATCGAGGCCTACGAGACCAAGGTCGGGCCGCATATTGGCGCGCGCGTCGTGGCCAAGGCGTGGAGCGATCCATCATTCAAGGGCGCGGTGCTCGACGATGCGACCAAGGCAGTGCTGGCCTTGGGTGTCATCAATCGCGTCGGCGATCACCTGATCGCGGTCGAGAACACGCCAAAACTGCACAACATGATCGTCTGCACGCTGTGCTCCTGCTATCCGTGGGAGGTGCTCGGGCTGCCCCCGGTCTGGTACAAATCCGCGCCTTACCGTTCGCGCGCCGTGAACGATCCGCGCGGCGTTCTGACCGATTTCGGCGTCAAGTTGCCCGCCGACACCGCCATTCGCGTCTGGGATTCGACCGCCGAGACCCGTTTCATCGTATTGCCGATGCGGCCCAAGGGCACCGAAGGCTGGAGCGAGGAAAAACTCGCAAGCCTCGTTACCCGCGACAGCATGATCGGCACCGGCTTTCCGAAACAGCCCGGCGAGGTGGCGTAATGGACGGCGTCCACGACATGGGCGGCATGCACGGTTTCGGCAAAGTCGAGCCGGAACAGGACGAGCCGGTCTTTCATGACGATTGGGAAGCCCGCACGTTCGCGCTCTATCGCGCGATGAGCTACGCCGGCGTCTGGGTCATCGATCAGGCGCGTTTTGCCCGTGAGCAATTGCCGCCGGATGTCTATCTTGCGAGTTCCTACTACAAAAAGTGGGAGCTTGGCATGGAAAAGCAGCTTGCCGAGCTCGGCCTTGCCGGACGCGACGAGCTTGCCGCCGGTCACGCGTTGCATCCTGGCAAGCCGCTCAAGCGCAAACTAAGCGCCGCCGAAGTCCCCAATATCGTAACGCGCGGCTCGTTCGCGCGGCCGTCGCAGAAGCCGGCGCGCTTTAAGCCGGGCGACCGCGTGCGCACGAAAAATATTCACCCGAATACGCATACGCGTCTGCCTCGCTATGCTCGCGACAAGGTCGGCGAGGTCGAGGCGTTGCGCGGCTGCCATGTCTTCCCCGACACTGTCGCGATCGGCAAAGGCGAGGACCCGCAATGGCTCTACACCGTGCTGTTCGACGGCCGCGAATTGTGGGGCGAGAGCGCGGAGCCTTCGCTGAAAGTGTCGATTGAGGCGTTTGAACCCTATCTGGAGCCGGCATGACTATCGGCCGCAATGACGGGCTCAATATTCCGCGCGACGAGAACGGCCCCGTCTTCCGCGAGCCATGGGAAGCGGAAGCCTTTGCGCTGGCCGTATCGCTCAAGGAGCGCGGCCTATTCACCTGGACGGAATGGGCGAAGACGCTCGGCGAGGAAATCAAGAAGGCGCAAGCGGCCGGCGATCCCGACACGGGCGAGACTTATTACCAGCATTGGCTGGCGACGCTGGAGCGAATCCTCGCCGAAAAAGGTGTGGTCGAAAGCAGCGTGCTGGCGCGCACCCGCGACGCCTGGCAACACGCTTGCGCCCGCACACCGCACGGCACGTCGATCGAGCTGCGCGACGACGATTTCCACGATTGAGACGAAACGTCTATCGGCACGATGAGACTTGCTCGCGCGAGGCGTGGAATCTCAAAGCATTCCGAGCGCGTGCGGCAGCCATAGCGACAGCGTCGGAATGTAAGTGATCATCGCGAGGAAAATCAGCATGGTGATCAGCCATGGCAGCACCGCGACGGTGAGTTCGGCAATGCCCATCTTGGTGATCCCGGCGGCGACGTAGAGATTTAATCCGACCGGCGGATGGCAGAGCCCGACCTCCATGTTGACTGCCATCAGGATGCCGAGATGGACCGGGTGGACGCCAAGCGCCGCCGCCATCGGAAACAGAATTGGCGCCATGATCAGCGTGATCGCCGCTGGATCCATGAAATTGCCGGCGGCGAGCAGCACGATGTTGGTGACCAGAAGAAATGCGATGATGCCGAAACCTTGGGCGGTCATCCACTCCGCCATCGATTGCGGAATTTGCTCGGAGGTGAGCAGCCATGAGAACACCGCCGCATTGGTGATGATGTAAAGGATCATCGCGCTCATCGACGCGGCTTTGAGCAGCACCGCCGGCACTTCCTTCAGCGGCAGGCCTTTGTAGACGAAGACCGCGATGACGAAAGCGTACACCGCGGCCACCGCGGCGGCCTCGGTCGGCGTGAACAGTCCCGAATAGATGCCGCCCAACACCAAAAGGATGAGAAGCAGACCCCACACGCTTTCACGGAAGGTGCGCCAGCAGTCGCGCCAGCTGGCGCGCGGCATGCGCGGATAGTCGTAGCGCCACGCGCGATACCACGTTGTTGCGCCGAGCATCGACGACAGAATGAGGCCGGGCACCAAAGCCGCAATGAAGAGTTGGCCGATGGAAGCGGAATCGACGACCGCCCCGGTTGGCCCGCGCGGCTGCATGCCGCTCGTAGCCACGGCGTAAATGACGAGGTTGATGGACGGCGGGAACAAAATGCCGAGCGCGCCGGATGTGGCGATCACGCCGGCGGAAAAACGCGGCGGGTAGCCCTGCTGCATCAGCGCCGGCAAGATGATTGAGCCGATGCCAACCACGGTGGCGACTGAAGATCCGGAAATCGCGGCGAACAAAGCACAGGCGACCACACCCGCAAGCCCCAGCCCGCCATACCAGTGCCCGATCATCGAAGTGGCGAAATCGATCATGCGCCGCGCCACGCCGCCGGCGGTGAGAAAATTCCCCGCCAGAATGAAGAACGGGATCGCCATGATCTCGAAGCGATCGATACTGGTGAACAATTTGAGGCCGACCATCTTCGGATCGACATCGGATAATATGAACAGGTAAGTGAGCACCGAGAGCCCGAGCGCGATCGAGATCGGCATTCCGGACGCCATCAGCGCCAGCAACAGCGCAAACAAGAGCTCGGCGCGCACCGTGTGCGACAGCTCGATGACGTGGAGCCTGGCGGCGAAACAGATCAGCGCCAGCATTATTGGAATGACGACGATGAGCGTCGCCGTAATGGCGGCGTTGACCGGACGCGGCGGCGAAGGCTTGGAAACGTGCAATAGTGCCGTCATCGCGCCGCCTCGATTGCAGCCGGCGGCGCCGTATCGTGCGGCGCTTCATAGTCGACGCCATGCGCCGGATGCGGCACCATGCCGGTGCGCAGGAAGCGCCACATCACCTGCAGGAAACGGAAGCACATCAGATAAGAGCCGAGCGGGATCGCCAGATAGATCATCCAGCTCGGCCATTCGAGCTCCGGCGACACCTGGTCGGGATCGAGCTCATAGACGTAAACCGCGCCCAGCGTGCCGATCACGCCGGTGAACAACGCGCCGCACAGCATCGCGAAGACGATCACTGGCTTTCGCGCCGCAGGCGTCAGCCGATTGACGAAAACATCGACGCCGACGTGAATGCCGGTTCGCACGCCGAGCGCGGCGCCGAATTTCGCCATCCACACGAACATGTAGGTGGCGAGTTCCTGCGCCCAGGAGAGGTTGATCGAGGCAAGCCAGCCGTAGACCGCGTTAGCCACGCCCTTGAGCAGTAACAGCTGATGCATGCCGGCCCAGCGCGCCAAGCTTGCCGAATTGCTGGCGCCGTAGCGGTGCACCACGGCGACGAAGGTAAGGGCCGTCGCCGCACCGATCAGCGTGACGATGATCCATTCTTCGAGCCGGTCGAGAATACGATCGAGCACCCGACACCCCCGCGAGCTGGTGCCTTCCCGCGCTGCGGGAAGGCACTAACGAGCCTTAGGACTGTGGCGGTACGAAGCCCGACTCCTTGTAGACCCGTTCGATGAAATCCTTGCTGAACCGGCCTTGCATCTCCTTGTGCACCGGCATCAGCTTAGAGATCCACGCCTGTTTTTCGCTATCGGTGAGGACGTGCATTTGTACCTTGCCGGTCGCTTTGATCTGTTCGAGTGCATCGGCATTGTCCTTGGCCGCGGTGTCGTTGAAGAACTGCGTCGATTCTTTCACCGCGCGATCAAGGCCGGTACGAACGTCGGCCGGTAAGCCATCCCAGAATTTCTTATTGGTGATCAGCGAATAGGTGAGGCGTCCGTGATAGGACACCGTCATGTATTTCTGCACGTCATAGAATTTTTGAGTCCAGATGTTCGAAGGCACATTGTCTTCGCCGTCGACCACCCCGGTCTGCAGCGCCTGATAAAGCTCGCCGAAAGCAATAATCTGCGGGATCGCGCCGAGCTGCCGCGCCACCGCGTCCAAGACCTTGCTGCCCTGGATGCGCATCTTCAGTCCGCGAAAATCGTCCGGTACAATCAGCGGCACGTTGGCGGTATAGACGTGGGCGCCATTATCCCAATAAGCGAGCGGTTCGACGCCCTTGTCTTCCAGCTTCTTGTTGAGCTCGCCCATCATCGGGCTCGCCATCATCTGCCGGGCGTGCGTATCGTCGCTCATCAGAAACGGCAGGTCGAAGACGTCGAATTCCTTCACCCCCAGCGGGCCGAATTTCGAGATCGACGGCGCCAGAAGTTGCACCGAACCGAGCTGCAAGGCTTCGAGTTCCTCCTTGTCCTTGTAGAGGGAAGAGTTCGGGTAGACCTCGACGGTCACTGTGCCATTGGCGTATTTCTCGGCGAGCTGCTTGAACATCAATGCCGCTTTGCCCTTCGGCGCGTCCGGCGAAACGACGTGGCTGAACTTGATGATGATCGGGTCTGCAAGCGCGGGTCTGCCCGCAAAGGCCACTGCGGCAGCGAAGGCAAATACCAGCCATTTGGCAGCTGAAATCCTCATAAACTCCTCCCGATCTGGCGGTGACGGCCAGTGTTGTCGTTTTCTGTCCTTCCATAGCGCGAATGCCGGAGCGGGCCAAGGACGCCCCCGCGGGAATTTTGCGGCATTTCCAGATAAAGCTTGAGAGGCCAGCGTTGGTGGGACGCGATGCCCTGTTCCGCTAATGCATGGCGGCTTCGGCCCGCGGCAACAGCGCGCCCGGATGGCTGATGATGTCGCCCGCCAGCCGGTGCGCGGCACTTGCCGCCTGCGTCGGCTCGCTGCCGGACAGCCGGGCCGCGAGGTAGCCGGCGTTAAAACCATCGCCGGCCGCGGTTGGATCGACCGGCACCAAAATTTCCGGCACTGGCACGAACTCCGACCCGCGCGAGGTGGCGACCAGTGCGCTGTTTGGTCCGTTCTTGACCACGATCTCGCCAACGCCGAAAGCCTGCAGCCGCGCCACCGTGCTTTCCGGAGATGGATCGCCCCACAAAACGGCTTCATCATCGAACGCCGGGAGCGCGATGTCGACGCGCTTGAGCGCCTCCATGAAGACGGTGCGCGTACGGGCCAAATTTCCCTTCCAGCCGGCGGGACGAAAATTGCCGTCGAAAGCGATCTTGGCACCCTGCTGCCGTGCAACTTCGAGCGCTGCGAACAGACGGCCCAACCCGTTATTGGAATAGAGCGACAGCGTGATGCCGGAAAAATAGATCAGCCGCGCCGAAACGAGGCTTTGCGCGATCCGCATCCAGTCGGGAAGCTCGAACAATTCCCGCGCCGGCGCGCCGTCGCTCCAGACGCGGCTCACGCGTTCGCCGGACCGTCCACGCTCGACCAAGGACAATGCCGGCAGACGGCCGGGCGCGCGCAGAATGAGATTGGCCCCAAGCCCTTCGGCTAAAGCCAATGCGACGATGCTGTCGGAATAGGGATCTTCTCCCACCGCGGTGGCAAAGCCGACGTTGAGCCCGGCACGCGCGAGATAGACAGCCGTATTGAAACTGTCGCCCGCGCAAGCCGCGGTGAAAGCGCCATCCGGGCCGCGCGTCAGTTCGATCAGTGCTTCGCCGATGCAGATGACACGCGGTGTTTCTTCACTCATGCGCCAAACCTTATCAGGAAGCACCCGAGATTGGCGGCCACTGGCGGACTGCGCGAACCCGCTTTCGCCGTTTGCCCGTCCGCCCAGCCCCCGGCTGGTGCGCGGCCGGCATAATGTTATATTATAACATTATCGGTAAGACCCCGCCGGCCACGACCAAACGATGACCCATCATCACCATCAACATGACGCGCCACATCCCTCGGCAGCGATCGGAACTTCGCTGTTGCGGCTCTCGGCCGCACAGCGCATTGCGATCGCGGGAATCGTCATCGCTTTACTGTGGGCGTCGTTCTGGTGGGCGATCCGCTGATCGCCGAGCGAAACGATGCCGCAATTGCGATTGCAAGATCTGACGCTCGGCTATGACCGCCATCCGGCGGTGCATCATCTCGACGGAATCGTGAAGGACGGCGCACTGCTTGCGGTGGTCGGCCCCAACGGCGCCGGCAAGTCGACCCTGTTCAAGGCAATCGCCGGCACGCTCAAGCCGCTCGCGGGCTCGATCAAGCGCGACGGAATCGATGGCCGCGGCGTCGCCTACCTACCGCAAGCGCCCGATATCGACCGTTCGTTTCCAATCGGCGTTTACGACATGGTGGCGATGGGACTGTGGCGCAGCCGCGGGGTGTTGGGCGGCTTCGCGGGAAAGGATCATCACGCCATCAAAACGGCCATTGCCGCGGTCGGGCTGACCGGGTTCGAGCGGCGCCCGATCGGCACGCTTTCCGGCGGGCAAATGCAACGCATGTTGTTCGCACGCCTGGTTGCCCAGGACGCACGTCTTATTGTGCTCGATGAGCCCTTCGCCGCGATCGATGCGCGGACCTCCGCCGAACTCTTAGCGCTGGTGCAACGCTGGCATGGCGAGGGGCGGGCCGTGCTTGCCGCACTTCACGATGTCGATCTGGTCAGAGCGATCTTTCCCGAGACCTTATTGCTGGCGCGCGAGCCGGTCGCCTGGGGTCCGACCCGCGAGGTGCTCACGGTCGAGAATCTGAACAAGGCCCGGCGTATGTGCGAGGCCTTCGACGATGCCGCCGAGACCTGCGCCGTGGCCGCTGAATAAGTCAGACACACGCGATGCTGTACGACAATCTGATCGCTCCGTTCGCGGATTTCGAATTTATGCGGCGAGCGCTCCTTGGCACGTGCGCGCTCGCCTTCGGCGCGCCGCCGATCGGTGTCTTTCTGATGCTGCGGCGCATGAGCCTGATTGGCGACGCCATGGCGCATGCCATCCTGCCCGGCGCCGCGATCGGCTTTATTTTCGCTGGCTTGAGTTTGCCGGCAATGGCCGGCGCCGGTCTCGTCGCCGGGTTTCTCATCGCCATCGGCGCTGGGCTGATCTCGCGCTCGACGCAACTGAAGGAAGACGCTTCGCTTGCGGCACTGTTCGTGATTTCGCTCGCACTCGGCGTCACGATCGTCTCGCTGAAGGGCAACAATATCGATCTGATGCATTTCTTGTTCGGTTCCGTGCTCGCCATCGACAACAGCGCGCTCGTTCTTATCCTCGCGATCACGTCGGTTTCGCTCATCGTGCTGGCCTTGATCTGGCGTCCGCTGGTGCTCGAATCGGTCGATCCGGGCTTTCTGCGCACGATCAGCCGTGCCGGCGCAGCGGCCCATGTCGCTTTCCTCGCGCTGGTCGTGCTCAATCTCGTCGGCGGATTCCAGGTGCTCGGTACCTTGCTTGCCGTCGGCATCATGATGCTGCCGGCGATAACCTCGCGATTCTGGGCTCGTGACGTGACTGCGATGATCGCAGCCGCGGTCGCGAGCGCGCTGATTTCCAGCTATGCCGGCCTCATCCTCTCGTTCCGCGCCGAACTGCCGTCCGGACCCGCTATCATCCTGGTCGCGGGATTTATCTACCTCTTGTCGCTCGCGTTCGGGCCGGTCGGCGGCCTGATTTGGCTCGCTCTACCGCGCCGCCATCTTGAAGCGTGAGCAATGCTGGTGCGAACTTGGTACCAACTCGGCGGGGTTTTGGCCGCGACCGCGATTGCCTATATAGCGTCCCGGCAGCTTCGTAATAGCTGCGATCAATGCCGCCAACACAGGCGCGAGGCCCTTAAGCCAAACGCCAGGAGATAAGAATGTCGGAGCAGTCTTTGTCTGAAAAGATCCCGGTGTCTGAAAAGATCCCGGTGACGGTGCTGACCGGCTATCTGGGCGCCGGCAAAACGACCTTGCTCAACCGCATTCTCTCCGAACCCCATGGCAAGCGATACGCCGTGATCGTCAATGAATTCGGCGAAATCGGCATCGATAACGACCTCGTGGTCGGTGCCGACGAGGAAGTGTTCGAGATGAACAACGGCTGTATCTGTTGCACCGTGCGCGGCGATCTCGTGCGCATTCTCGACGGTCTGATGCGGCGAAAAGGAAAATTCGACGCCATCATCGTCGAGACCACCGGGCTTGCCGATCCGGCGCCGGTCGCGCAAACTTTCTTCATTGACGAAAATGTCGGGCGAAAGACCAAGCTTGACGCCGTTGTCACCGTCGCCGACGCCAGATGGCTCAATGAGCGGCTCAAAGACGCGCCGGAGGCCAAGAATCAGATTGCCTTCGCCGATGTTATCCTGATCAACAAGACCGACCTCGTCTCGCCTGATGAATTAAGCGACGTCGAGGCGCGTATTCGCGGTATCAATCCTTACGCCAAGGTGCACAGGACGCAGCGCGCCAAGGTTCCGTTGGACGCGGTGCTGGGCCGCAATGCCTTCGATCTCGATCGCATCCTCGATCTCGAGCCTGACTTCCTCGGCAGCGACGATCACGATCATCATCACCATGATCATGATCACGACCATGATCACAACCATGATCACGGCCACGACCACGCGCATGCGCACGGCGGCCTCAAGCATTATCACGACGAGGAAATGCAATCGATTGCGCTGCACACCGACAAGCCGCTCGACCCAGACAAATTCTTTCCCTGGGTGCAAGACCTGGTGCAGAAGGAAGGCCCGAATATTCTGCGCTGCAAAGGCATTCTCGCGTTCAAAGACGACGACCAGCGGTTTGTTTTCCAGGGCGTGCACATGATCCTCGACGGCGACCATCAGCGGCCATGGAAGGCCGGCGAGAAGCGCGTCAGCCGCATCGTTTTCATTGGCCGCAATCTGCCCGGCAAGATGATCACCGAAGGCTTCGAAAGCTGTATCGCGCAATAGCGTAGAGCCAAGATCGATGGCGGCGAGCGGCAGCGACACAGTTTCGGTCGTCGAACGCACCCGGCCGATTGCCGCCGGTGGCGTGATTGTCGCCGCGCATTTTCTCGGCCGCATCGCCGCGTTCGTTCTCGGTGAAGAGGCGATCGTGCTGGTCCCGCCGGACGGTGAACCGCGCCGGGTCGCCGCGCATGATGGGGCTATCCTCGATACAGCAGCCGATGACGGGCGCGTCGTCACTGCCGGCGACGATGGCAAAATCGTCGCCACTGACGCCGACGGCGCAAGCAGTGTCTTGGCGAGCGACCCGAAACAGCGCTGGATCGATCATGTCGCGCTCGGTCCCGACGGTGCAGTCGCCTGGTCCGCCGGCAAGACCGCCTATGTGCAGGCCAAAGAATCGAACAGCCAATCGAACAAGCAATCGCATAGGGAACCGCGCGCGTTCGAGGCGCCATCGACCGTTGGCGGGCTCGCTTTCTTCCCCAAGGGTTTTCGCCTGGCGATCGCCCGTTACAACGGCGCCACGCTCTGGTTTCCCAATGCGTCCGGCGCCGCGCCGGAGAAGCTCGAATGGAAGGGCTCGCATCTTGGCGCGAAGGTAAGCCCCGACGGCCGCTTCCTGGTGACCACGATGCAGGAGCCGATGCTGCATGGCTGGCGGCTCGTCGATCGCCAGCACATGCGAATGTCGGGCTATGCGGCGCGGGTCATGTCAACGTCCTGGAGCGCGGGCGGTCATTGGCTCGCGACCTCCGGCGCAGCGCAACTCGTACTGTGGCCGTTCCAGAGCAGGGACGGCCCGATGGGCAAGACCCCTCGCCTGTTGACGCCTTCCGGGCACCGCATCGACGTCGTCGCCTGCCATCCGCGCACCGACGTCGTCGCCGCCGGCTACAACAACGGCCTCGTGCTGCTGGCGCGCATCGAAGACGGCGCCGAGATCCTGGCCAAGAAACCCGGCGACGCGCCGGTCACGGCGCTGGCCTGGAGCGGCGACGGCCGCCTGCTCGCCTGGGGCACGGAAAGCGGCGAAGCCGGCATTGTCGATCTCGGTTGACCGTCGAAAAGCCGGAACTGGCGCGTCGCGCCATTCGTTATTCCGATGTGAAAGCGATCGTTGCCAGCTATGGAATCGCGCTGGCGCTCACGCTTGCAGGCGTTTCGCTGGCTTGCGCGCAAGCGCCGAGCGCCGTGCAGAAGCCTTGCTCTGAGCTTGGCGGCGACCCATCGAAGACGCTGAGCGAAAAACTCGACCAGGGTAGCGGCGTGATTTGTCCGCCGAACGTCGACCCGGGCATTAAAGCGCCGACACCGGAGACCGGGAAAATGCCGGTGATCCCGCCGCCCGGTAGCCCGGGCGGCGACCCCAAGGTTCAGCCGAAATGAGAATCCCGCGACGAGCGCGCGGCGTCAGATCACATACTGCCGCAGCGGCGGATAGCCGTTGAAGCCGACCGAGGAATAGGTCGCGGTATAGGCGCCGGCCGCCTCGATCAAGACTTTGTCGCCGATCGCGAGCGAAACCGGCAGCGGGTACGGCGTCTTCTCGTAGAGCACGTCGACTGAGTCGCAGGTTGGGCCGGCGATGATGCACGGCGCGGTCTCATCGCGATCGTGCGTCGTGCGGATCGGATAGCGGATCGACTCGCCGATGGTCTCGGCAAGACCGTGGAACTTGCCGATGTCGAGATAGACCCAGCGAACCTCGTCTTCCGGGCTGCGCTTGGCGATCAGCACCACTTCCGCCTCGATGATGCCGGCATTGCCGACCAGGCCGCGGCCCGGCTCGACGAATGTGTTCGGCAGGTCGTTGCCGAAGTGCTTGCGTAGCGCCTTGAAGATCGCCTTGCCGTAGGATTCGAGTTTCGGCGTCTTGCGCACATAGCGCGCGGGAAACCCGCCGCCGAGATTGACGATGGCGAGCGAAATGCCGCGCTCGGCGCAGGTGCGGAAGATCGCCGCAGTCGAAGCGAGCGCACGGTCCCAAGCTTGGACATTGTGCTGCTGCGAGCCGACATGGAACGAGATGCCGTAGGGCACGAGGCCCTTCTTATGGGCGAGCTCCAGGATGTCGGCAGCGTAGGCGGGCTCGCAGCCGAATTTGCGCGACAGCGGCCACTCGGCGCCCGAGCCGTCGCAATGGATGCGGCAGATGACCCGGCCGCCCGGCGCGGCGCGCGCGACTTTCTCCACCTCGGCCTCACAATCGATCGCGAACAGGGTCACGCCAAGCTTGAAAGCTTCGGCGATCTCGCGCTCTTTCTTGATCGTGTTGCCGTAGGAGATGCGGTCGGCGGTGGCGCCGGCCGCGAACGCAGCGTGGGTCTCGGCGATCGAGGCGACGTCGAAGCAGCAACCAAGATCGGCCAATAGTTTGAGGATTTCCGGCGCCGGATTGGCCTTGACGGCGTAATACACTTTCGTGTCCGGGAGTGCCTTGGCAAAGTTCTGGTAGTTCTCACGCACAACGTCGAGATCGACGACGAGGCAGGGTCCGATATCGGTACGTTGCTTGAGGAATTCGCGGATGCGTGCAGTCATTTCACCCAGCTCCTAATCCGGCTGGCGGCGTAGCCGCCGAGTTAAACCTCCTGCGACGCTGACGCTCCCCCACATGGAGGAGTACTTACGTCGCCGTGATTGCTGCCTCGGTCCGGATTAGGGAAATCCCGTTCCGCACTGTTGGCAAAGAAGGACAAGCCCTTTCGGTGTCCCCGGCATTCGCGCCGGCAGTAACCAAAAAAGCCCTTCCGTCGTTGCTTTAAGCCGCGTCGCCCGTGGAGAGCGGGCATCGCCGGTTCGCCTCCGGCTGCCGGTCGCGGGAGCAAGGAAGTAGCTTCCTTAGGCGGCTGTCCGGCCTCTTGTCCGGATGCCCACCGACCGACACACGGCCACAGGCACGTGCGAAATTGGGCAAATCCGCAATAAGCGATTTAGTTCGCTCGTGCAACCTTTTTTGTTTTAAGGAAACGTAAAAAGACAAACCCGCCTGTGCACGAGGGACAGCAGGCGACGAGTCAATCGGCAGTGAACGGCTCGACGCGGTGCGCCGCGCGCACGAATTGCACCATCACCGCGACGCCGCACAGCATGAACAGCCCGTCGAGCACGCGCGCGCCGAGCGTGCCGAGCGCGAACAGGTTGGCGATCGCCCAGCTGCCGGCAAACGCCGCGCCGAACACTTCGGCGCTGATCAAGATCGCGGCGCTGACCACGGTCAGCAGGTTCTGCCAGAGGATGCGGGGGCGGCGCTGGGGGAACGGGTCATTCATCGCGGCAGGAGTTATCCCGATCCGACGGCCACTTCAAGGCTGGCTTTAGCTTGGGTTGGCTTTTGGCTCACGCCGCATCGCGCGCGGCTTTGCCCAAAAGCCCCGCCTCGACGAGGGCCGTGCGAATGCGGTCGATCTCGGCGCGGCTGAGCTTGACCAGCGGCGGGCGCACCACCGCCCGCGGCAGGCGTCCGAGCAGCACCAAAGCCTCCTTCATGCGGTTGTGCATGTCGGCCCAGGGCTCAGCATAGAAGACACATGCGAGCGGATAGATGCGGTCGTTCAAGCGCCGCGCCTCGGCCAGATCGTTGCGCTGCACCGCCCGGAACAGAGCCGCCTGCAGGTCTGCTATCACGCTGCCGCTGCCGGAGAGGAGCCCGTTGCAGCCAAGCACCAGCGAGCTCAAAAGCCAGGAGCTGTGAGTGGTCAGCACGTTCACCGGGCGCTTTAAGGCTTGCAGCGTGCGGATGTGCATCTCGTGCTGCTGGACATTGCCGGCCCAGTCCTTAATCGCACGGATGGTCGGCACCGCTTCGATCATCTGCAAGAGCGTGTCGCGCGGATAGCCCTGCCCGGTCGCCAGCGGATATTGGAAGACGACGAGCGGCAGGCTGGTGGCGTCGGCAATGCGCTTGAAGTGCTCGACCGCCATGGCCGGGCTCTGGCCCAACGTGAACGGCGCCGGCGGGAAGACAAGAAGCGCCGATGCTCCGCCCTCATCGGCCATGCGCGCAATGCGGGCGGCCTCGATGCTGCCGTCAGCCCATATCCCGTTGATGATCGGCAGGCGCCCGCCGATTTCGTCCTGCGCGATTTCGAGAACGCGACGCTGTTCGTCGAAGCTGCAGGAGGCGACCTCGGTGGAATGGGCGTTAACCGTAACGGCCGAAAGTCCCTCGGCGGCGGCAACGTCGGTGAGGTGCTTGCGGAAGCTCTTGTCGTCGATCGTCAGATCATCGGCGAACGGCAGCAGGACGGCGGGGATCACGCCGTGCGGCGCGTAATGGGCATGGCGGGGCATTCGACTCTCCTCACGAACGACCTGTCACGAACAACCTGTCACGAACAACCTGGTGTCCCGTCCCTATATCATGCCTGCAGCCGCATTTGCTAAGACCCCTGCCAATGCCCCAGATCGAAGCCCCCGCCCTCCTCGGGAATAGTCCTGCCGGCCCGACGATCGCGCCGGGCGACAATCCGCTTTTAGATGACTGGACCGCCTTTGCTGGCGTGCCGCCGTTCCCCCGCATTCGGGCCGAGCACTTCCTGCCGGCTTACGCACGGGCACTCGCCGAGCACGCGGCGGAGATCGCGGCCGTTGCCGCCGAGCCGGCGCCGCCGACATTTGCGAATACGATCGCCGCGCTCGAGCTGACCGGCCGGACGCTGGAGCGGGTCGACAACGTGTTTTCCCTCCTCGCCGGCGCAGATACCAATGACGCCCTGCAGGAAATCGAACGGGTGATATCGCCGCAGATCGCCCGCCACTGGAATCAGATCCACACCAATGCCGCCCTGTTCCGGCGCATCGACGCCGTGATGGCGACCAGCGAGCACATTGGGCTGGATGCCGAACAGAAGCGGGTGGTCGAACGCTATCACACCAGCTTTCGCCGCGCCGGCGCCGCGCTCGACGATGCCGCGAAGCGGCGGCTTGCGGACATCATGGAGCGGCTGGCGGCGCTCGGCACTGCGTTCAGCCAGAACGTCCTCGCCGACGAGCAGGCTTTCACGCTGCGGCTCGAAAGCGAAGCCGATCTTGCCGGGCTGCCCGATTTCATCCGCGAGTCTTTGCTGTCGGAGGCGAGCGAGCGCGGCATCGACGGTCATGCGGTGACCTTGTCGCGCTCCACGGTTGAGCCATTCCTGCAATTTTCCGATCGCCGCGATCTGCGCGAAAAGGTCTTTCGCGGCTTCGTCATGCGTGGCGACAACGGCGGCTCGACCGACAATAAAGCGATCATCGCCGAGATGGCTGGGCTGCGCGCCGAGCGCGCGCGGCTCCTTGGCTATGCGGATTTCGCGCATTACCGGCTCGATGACGCCATGGCGAAGACACCGGCGGCGGCGCGCGATCTGCTTGGCGCGCTCTGGCGGCCGGCGCGGTTGAGCGCGCTGACGGATCGCGATGCGATGCAGGCGCTAATCCAGGAAGACGGCGGCAATTTCAAGCTCGAGCCGTGGGACTGGCGCTACTACGCCGAAAAGCTCCGCCGGCGCGTGTGCGATTTCGACGAAACCGCCATCAAGCCATATCTCAGCCTCGAGCGCATGGTCGAAGCGGCGTTCTACACGGCCAGCCGGCTGTTCGGCTTGAACTTCACGCCGCGCCCGGACGCGGCGGTTTGGCATCCCGACGTGCGGGTGTGGCAGGTGTCCGGGTCTGATGGCAAAGAGATCGGTTTGTTCTTCGGCGACTATTTCGCGCGGGCTTCAAAGCGCAGCGGCGCCTGGATGACCTCGCTCCGCGACCAGCAGAAGCTCGACGGCGATGTCACGCCGTTGATCGTGAATGTCTGCAATTTCACCAAGGCGCCCGGCGGCGAGGCGACGTTGTTGAGCTTCGAGGACGCGCGCACGCTGTTCCATGAGTTCGGGCATGCGCTACACGGCCTCCTTTCCTCGGTTACTTACCCGATGATTGCCGGCACCAATGTCGCCACCGATTTCGTCGAGCTGCCGTCGCAATTGTTCGAGCATTGGCTACAGCAGCCGGAACTGTTGCGGCGCTTCGCCCTGCACTACCAGACCGCCGCGCCGATGCCCGAACAACTGCTGACCCGGCTCGTCGCCGCGCGCAATTTCAACAAAGGTTTCGCCACGGTCGAATACATTGCTTGCGCCGAGACCGATCTCGATTTGCATGCGCTGCCCCCGCCCAATCCCAGCGATCCATCGTTCGATGCGCGCGCGTTCGAAGCGGCAAGCCTCGCCCGGATCGGCATGCCGGACGAAATCGTGATGCGGCACCGCTTGCCACACTTTGCCCACATCTTCGCTGGCGGCGGCTATGCCGCCGCCTATTACAGCTATATGTGGTCGGAAGTGCTCGACGCCGACGCGTTTGCCGCCTTCGAGGAGACCGGCGACATTTTCGATCCCGCCACCGCGAAACGGCTGCGCGACTGCGTCTATGCCGCCGGCGACCGGCAAGACCCGGCCGAAGCCTACACGGCCTTCCGCGGGCGGCTGCCGACCGCGGACGCACTCCTTCGCAAACGCGGCTTTGCCGCGCCCGCCGCCGCGTGAATTGAATGGCCAATCCAGTGAGCTTGCATAGCGCCGGGCACCGCCGTGGGGTGGTCTGCGCGCCCCATTTTGCGACGGTCGAAGCTGGCCGTTCTATCCTCGCCGAGGGCGGCAATGCGATCGAGGCCATGCTCGCTATGGCCGCGTCGATCGCCGCCGTCTATCCGCATATGAACCATCTCGGCGGCGATGGCTTCTGGATCATCCGTGAGCCGTCGGGACGCGTTCGCGCCATCATGGCGGCGGGTCCGGCTGCGTTAGCGGCCAAGCCCGAGCTTTATCGCGACTACAAGGCCATGCCGACCCGCGGCCCGCTCGCGGCGCTTACCGTGCCCGGCGCAGTCGGCGGTTGGATCCTCGCCCGCGAAGCGCCAAAGGCGCGTGGCGGGAAACTGCCCCTCAAAATCCTGCTCACGCCCGCGATCACGCAGGCGCGCAACGGCTACACGGTCACCCGCAGTCAGCGGCGATTGACCGAGGAACAATTCAGCGGGCTCAAGGACGTGCCCGGTTTCGCCGAGCAATTTCTGGTCGACGGCAAGGTTCCCGAAGTCGGCGCTATGCTCAAGCAGGAGGCATTCGCCGCCACGCTTGAACAACTGACGCATGCCGGGCTTGAGGATTTCTATCGTGGCGATGTCGCGCGCGAGACCGCCGCCGACCTGGAGCGCATCCAAAGCCCGCTGTCGCGGACCGATCTCGAGCGCTACCAGGCCACCCTCGCCGAACCGCTGCGCGTCGGATTGGCATCGGGAACGCTGTTTAACACCGACGCACCGACGCAAGGCGCCGTCTCGCTGATGATCTTGGCATTGTTCGCGCGCCTTGGCGTGCGCGAGGCGGAAGGCTTTGACCACATTCACGGCCTCGTCGAGGCGACCAAGCGCGCATTGCGAATGCGCGACCGGCTCATCACCGATCCGAACTATCTCTCCCATTCGCTGCAGCGCGTGCTCGAAGACCGTTACCTCGCCGGCGAAGCGATGAAGATCGACCGCCGGAAGGCGGCCCCTTGGCCGCTCACGCCGAATGCCGGCGACACGATCTGGATGGGCGCGGCCGATACGTCCGGTCTCGTCGTTTCCTATATCCAATCGCTCTATTGGGAATTCGGCTCCGGCTGCGTGCTGCCGGCCACGGGACTATTGATGCAGAACCGCGGCGCGAGCTTTTCGCTGCAATCCGGCGCGCTCAATTATCTCAGCCCCGGCCGGCTGCCGTTCCACACGCTCAACCCGGCACTCGCCGTGCTCCAGGACGGGCGCATCATGGCCTACGGCTGCATGGGCGGCGACGGTCAGCCGCAGACGCAAAGCGCAGTCTTCACCCGCCATGTGGATTTCCGCGAGCCCCTGCCGGAAGCGATCGACCGGCCGCGCTGGGTGCTCGGCCGCACCTGGGGCGCGGCGCGAACCTCACTGCGTCTCGAGCCGCGCTTCGACGAAAGCGTCGTCGAGGCGCTCGCCGCTGCCGGCCATGACATCGATCTGGTGCCGGAGCGGCATTCGGACATCATGGGCCATGCCGGCGCCGTCGTGCTGCATCCGGACGGCACTTGCGAGGGCGCGCATGACCCGCGGGCCGACGGCGGCGCCGCGGGGACATAGACGATTCGCGATTAGGTTTTGCGCTTCTTCGCTGCCGTCCGCGCGTCGGCGATGATCTGCTTGAACACTTTCATCTCGACCACGCCCGGCACGCGGAAGAACCCGACGATGAAGGCGGGCGTGCCCTGAAAGCCGAAGGCATCGGCCTGCTTGTCGTTGCGGATCAAGACATCCTCGATGATCTTCTGATGCGCCTGCAGATCCTGCTTGGCCTTTTCGACATCGACGCCGGCCTTGGTAAGAAGTTCCGCAATGTTGGCGTCGCTCAATTTCTCCTTGGCGCCGATCAATGCGTCATGCGCCTCCGGATATTTGTTCTGATATTTTGCCGCCAGCGCCAACTGCGCGGCCGACTTCGATACCGCACCGAAGATCGGCCAGTCTTTGAGCACCAGCCGGATTTTGCCGTCCTCGCGCACGACCTGCGCGATTTCCGGCGCGAGCTTTTTGCAAAATGGGCACTGATAGTCGAAATATTCGACGACGGTCAGGTCGCCTTGCGGATTGCCGAGCGCAGGAATTTCCGGATCGCGGAGCACCGCGTCGCGACTGAGAGTGTCGTCAAAGCCTTCGCCGAACGCCGACGCCGAGAGTACGCCGATGGCGACGGCCACTAAACAGGCGCCGATGATCGAAAATGCTGCACGCATTGATAATAATCCCTGACAGTCGGATTTCGGTGAGTGAGTGACGCGAGTCGTTATTCCATCGGGCTCAAGCCGAGCTTATCCATCAGCACGCGATCGCGGTCGCGCTTCGGATTTCCCGTGGTGAGAAGCTTGGGGCCGTAGAAGATCGAATTGGCGCCGGCGAGAAAGCAGAGGGCCTGCGTCTCCTCGCTCATTTCCTCGCGCCCGGCGGAGAGCCGCACCATCGACCGCGGCATCGTGATGCGCGCAACGGCAATAGTGCGGACGAATTCGAATGGATCGAGCGGCGGTTGATCGGCGAGCGGCGTGCCGGCGACGCGGACCAGCATATTGATCGGCACCGATTCCGGATGCACCGGAAGCGATGCCAGCGCCGCGATCATGCCGATGCGGTCGGCGCGGGTCTCGCCCATGCCGACGATGCCGCCGCAGCAGACGTGGATGCCGGCGTCGCGCACATGTTCGAGCGTCCCCAGCCGATCCTGGTAGATGCGCGTGGTGATGATCTCGCGGTAGAATTCCAGCGAGGTGTCGAGGTTGTGGTTGTAATAATCGAGGCCAGCGCGCTTGAGCTCGCGCGCTTGCGCGGCGGTCAGCATGCCGAGCGTGGCGCAGGTCTCGAGCCCCAGTCCCTTGACCGCCTCGACCATCTCACAGACGTGCTCAAGATCGCGGTCCTTGGGCGAACGCCAGGCCGCACCCATGCAGAACCGGCTCGCGCCGGCGGACTTGGCCGCGCGCGCTTCGGCGAGCACGGCGTCAAGCGCCATGAGCTTTTCGGCATGGATGCCCGTGTCGTAACGCGCGCTCTGCGGGCAATAAGCGCAATCTTCCGGACAGCCGCCGGTCTTGATCGACAGTAGCGTCGAAATCTGCACTTCGGTTGGATCAAAATACTGGCGATGGATGCTTTGCGCGCGAAAGATCAATTCGGGGAACGGCAGGTCGAACAGCGCGCCGATCTCGGCCCGCGTCCAATCGTGTCGGGCGCGGCAAAGATCGGGCAGCGTTGAGGAATCGTCAGCAGCAAGCGACATGAGGTAAGTGTAGCCTGGATCGGCACGCCGGCGAAACCGACCGGCTGATCGGGCTGGCGGGCGACCGCCGTTCATATCACAATGACGGCGCCATGAAGTTGCGGAACCCTCACTTTGTATTGATCGCCCTTCTGGCTGGGATCGGCTTCGCACGCCCGGCTCTCGCGCAGGACTGGCCAGCCCGCCCCGTGCTGGTCGTCAGCCCGTTCACCGCCGGCAGCGCCAACGACATCGTGGCACGGCTCGTGTTCGATCAGGTCGGCCAGCAGATCGGCCAGGCATTCGTCGTCGAGAACCGGTCCGGCGGCGGCGGCGTTGTCGGCGTCGCTTCGGTGGTTCACGCCGAACCGGACGGCTACACGCTGCTCTTAAGCTCGGCCTCGATGAGTTCCGCGGTCATTTTGCACCGCTCGCTCCCCTACGACGAGCTGCGCGACCTCGAACCGATCGCAATGCTCGGCGCGCAGCCGAGCGTGCTCGTGGCCGCGCCGGGCAAAGGTTTCAAGACCGTGGCCGAGCTTGTGGCCGCCGCCAAAGCGAGACCCGGCGAGCTCAATTTTGCATCGGCCGGAATCGGCTCCGCCTCGCATATTGCCGGCGAGCGTTTCCGCCTCGCCGCCGCCCTGCAAGTGCAGCACATCCCCTATCGCGGCCCGGTCGAGGCGCTGGCCGACTTGGTAACGGGGCGGATCGATTTCTATTTCCTGCCGATCGCGCCGGCGCTACCGTTGATCAAGCAAGGTCAGGTGATCGCGCTTGCGGTTTCGACACCAAAGCGCGCGCAATTGCTGCCCGAGGTCCCAACCGTCGCCGAAGCCGGTTACCCGAACGCCGAATATCTGTTCTGGGGTGGCGTTTCAGCGCCGGCCGGGATCTCGCCGATGATCGTCGTGAAGCTCAATCGCGAGATCAACACGGCGCTGATGACACCGGCCATCCGAGAGAAATTGCAACAGCTCGGCGTCGATCCCATGCCGATGACGCCGGACCAGTTCGGCAAATTCTTTGCCGGCGACGTGGCGGCCATGGTGCAGCTCGGCAAGGACGCCAATATCGCGCCGACGGACTAGCGCATGGTCCCGAAAAGTGGAAACCGGTTTCCCGCCTGCGCGAAGCCCTGGTAAAGATGTTGGCGGTTTGATCGATGCTTCGGCGGGCGAAGGCGGGTCGGATAAGATCATACGCAAAAAAATTGTTAGGGACGCACAGTAATTCAACTTAATCGGAATCCCGCCTTAGAGCGCGTAAAGGAACAAGCGGTTTCGACAAGGGATCAGCGTGCCATGGCCGAGAAGTCCAGCAAGAAACAAAAGTCCGACAAGCCACCCGATCGCCTCTCCAATAACCCGGGAAGCCCGTATTATGACGGCGACGCGCTTACGCGCGATGTCGGCATACGATTCAAGGGCGTCGAGAAGACCAATGTCAGCGAATATTGCGTCAGCGAAGGCTGGATTCGGGTCGAGGTGGGCAAGAGCAAGGATCGCTACGGCAATCCGCTGACGATCAAGCTCACCGGACCGGTCGAGGCGTATTTTAAGAACGAGAAAAAATAATAGAGCCTTCTATCGTCACCCTGAGGTGGCCGCGAAGCGGCCCTCGAAGGGCGACGGCCTCGGGCGTTCATCCTTCGAGGCTCGCTGCGCTCGCACCTCAGGATGACGGAAAACCCGCTTCGATGCCCTGCGCGCCCGGGGATTTCAGCCTACTCCGCCGCCACTTGCGTCGCCGGATCGACCGCTTCGACGCGGGCGGCGCAATATTTGAATTCTGGAATCTTGCCGAACGGATCGAGTGCCGGATTGGTCAGAAGGTTGGCCGCAGCTTCGACGAAGGCAAACGGAATGAAGACCACGCCGTCGGGAATGGCGTCGTCCTGCCGCGCCGCCAATTCGACGACGCCGCGGCGGGTCGAAACCCGGATCGAATCGCCCGGCTTGATGCCGAGCTTGGCGAGGGTGCCGCGCGACACCGAGGCGACCGCGCTCGGCTCGAGCGCGTCGAGCGTGGTCGCGCGCCGCGTCATGGCGCCGGTATGCCAGTGTTCGAGCTGACGGCCGGTGGTGAGGATGAACGGATATTCGTCGTTCGGCGTCTCGTCGGGCGGCTGCAGCTTGGCCGCGACCAGCTTGCCGAAGCCGCCCGGCCGCGGGAAGCCTTTCTCGAACACCACGTCGCGGCCCGGTTGATCCGGCGCGTCGGCCGGATAAGTGACCGCGCTCTCGCGCTGCACGCGCTCCCAGGAAATATTGTCGAGGGAAGGCATCAGCGATGCCATCTCGGTGTAGATCTCGTCCGGTCCACTGTAGTTCCACGGCAGCCCGATGCGGCGGCCAATTTCCTGGATGAGCCACCAGTCGTGCCGGGTGTCGCCCGGCAGCGGCAGCGCCTGCCGGCCCATCTGCACTTGGCGATTGGTGTTGGTGACGGTGCCGTCCTTTTCCGGCCAGGCCGAGGCCGGCAGCACGACGTCGGCGTAAACCGCGGTCTCGGTGAGGAACAGGTCCTGCACGACGAGATGCTCGAGATGAGCGAGCGCCTTGCGCGCGTGATTAAGATCAGGGTCTGACATCGCGGGATTTTCACCCATGATGTACATGCCCTTGATCACGTCGGCGTGGACGGCATCCATGATTTCGACGACGGTGAGCCCCTTCTTCGGATCAAGCTTGGTGCCCCAGGCGGCTTCGACGCGCCCGCGAATTTGCGGGTCCTCGACCGACTTGTAGTCGGGGAAGAACATCGGAATAAGTCCGGCGTCGGAGGCGCCTTGCACGTTGTTCTGGCCGCGCAAGGGATGCAGCCCGGTGCCCGGCCGGCCGATCTGGCCGGTGATCAGCGACAGCGCGATCAGGCAGCGCGCATTATCGGTGCCGTGGGTATGTTGGGAAATTCCCATGCCCCAAAAGATGATCGCCGATTTGGCGCGGGCGAATTTGCGCGCCACGGTGCGGATGATGTCGGGTTCGACGCCGCAGATCGGCGCCATTTCCTCCGGCGTGTATTCCTTGATGCTCTCGGCAAACTGTTTGAAACCTTCGACATAAGTCTGGATGTACTGCTGGTCGTAAAGTTTTTCGGCGACGATGGTGTTGAGCATGCCGTTGAGCAGAGCGACGTCTGTGCCCGGCTTGAATTGCAGCATGTGGGTGGCGTGGCGCTTGAGCGCCTGACCGCGCGGATCGGCCACGATCAGCGTCGAGCCGCGCTTGGCCGCCTGCTTGAAATAGGTCGCGGCAACGGGATGATTTTCGGTCGGATTGGCGCCGATAACGAAAATGACTTCCGAGTTCTTGCACTCGTTGAAGGTCGCCGACACCGCGCCCGAGCCGATCCCCTCCATCAGCGCGGCGACCGATGAAGCATGGCACAGCCGCGTGCAGTGATCGACATTGTTGGTGCCGAAGCCGGTGCGGACGAGCTTCTGGAACAAATAAGCTTCTTCGTTCGAACCCTTGGCCGAGCCGAAACCGGCGAGCGCCCGCGACCCGTCGCGGTCGCGGATCTTTTTCAAGCCAGACGCAGCATGATCAAGCGCCTCTTCCCAGGTCGCCTCGCGAAAATGCGTCCACGGATTGGACGGGTCGATCCGCTCGTGCGGAATTTTCGGCACGCCGTCCTTGCGGATCATGGGCTTGAGGAGCCGCTGCGGATTGTGGACGTAGTCGAAGCCAAAGCGACCCTTCACGCACAACCGGTTCTCGTTCGCCGGCCCATCCCTGCCGGAGACGTAAAGGAGCTTGTCGTCCTTGATGTGATAGGTGAGCTGGCAGCCAACACCGCAATAGGGGCAGACGCTATCGACCGTGCGGTCGGCTTTTCCGGTAAAAACATTGTGCGCGTCCACCAGTGTCGCCGGCATCAGCGCCCCGGTCGGACAGGCCTGCACGCATTCCCCGCAGGCGACGCAGGTCGAGGCGCCCATCGGATCGTCGAAATCGAACACGATTTTCTCGCCGTGGCCGCGGCCGGCCATGCCGATCACGTCATTGACCTGGACTTCGCGGCAGGCGCGGACACACAGATTGCAATGGATGCAGGCGTCGAGATTGACCGCCATGGCCGGGTGCGAGCGATCCGGCTCTGGCGTTTCACGGCGCGGGAAGCGGCCCGGCGCGATCTCAAGCCGGGTCGCGATCTTCCACAGTTCGGAATTAGGATCGTGCGCCACCTCGCGCGCCGGCTGATCCGTGACCAGAAGTTCGGCGACCATTTTTCGCGCGATCTTGGCGCGATCGGTCTGCGTGTCCACCTTCATGCCGGGCGACGGCGTGCGGATACAGCTTGCCGCCAAAACCCGCTCGCCTTCGATCTCGACCATGCAGACGCGGCAATTGCCGTCGGGCCGATAGCCGGGCTTGGGCAAATAGCACAGATGCGGCAGCTTGATGCCGAGCCGGCGCGCGGCGCGGAAGATCGTCTCGCCGGCGCGGATATCGATCTCGCGGTCGTCGATCGTGAAAGTCTTGGCGGAGGAATCGTGGCCGTGGTCGCCAGGTTTCGGTTTGTTGCTATCGCTCATTGTGCAGACCTTGGATCACCAATGTCCCAGCGGTTTGGTCAGTTCATCCGGAAAATACTTTAACACGCACAGCAACGGGTTCGGCGCCGCCTGTCCGAGTCCGCAAATCGAGGCATCCCGCATGAGCGTGGACAGTTCGTCGAGAAGCGCGGCATCCCAGGGGCCGTTGGCCATAAGCTGCGCTGCCTTTTCGGTGCCGACCCGGCAGGGCGTGCATTGGCCGCAGCTCTCGTCTTCGAAGAACTTCATCAAATTAAGCGCCACGGCTTTCATATCGTCCTGATCGGACAGGATCACAACCGCATGCGACCCAACGAAACAGCCGTACTTTTCCAGCGTGCCGAAATCGAGCGGGATATCGGCCATGGAGGCCGGCAAAATACCGCCGGAGGCGCCGCCCGGCAGATAGCCCTTGAAGAGGTGGCCATCGGCCATGCCGCCGCAGAATTCGTCGATCAGTTCGCGCACGGTGACGCCGGCGGGCGCGAGCTTGACGCCGGGATTCTTGACCCGACCCGAGACCGAAAAGCTGCGGAAGCCTTTGCGCTCATGCCGGCCCTGCGAGGTGAAGAAATCGGCCCCGCGCTCGACAATGTCGCGCACCCAGAACAGTGTCTCGACATTCTGTTCGAGCGTGGGGCGGCCGAACAGGCCGACCTGAGCGACGTAAGGCGGCCGGTGCCGCGGCAGGCCGCGCTTGCCTTCGATTGATTCAATCATCGCGGATTCTTCGCCGCAGATATAGGCGCCGGCGCCACGGCGTAGATGCATCCTGCTGTGCTTGGCGAGCCCCGCCCGTTCCACCTTGGCGATTTCCTCGGCAAGGAGAAGCCGCACTTCGGGATATTCATCACGGACGTAAACATAAGTGTCGGCGGCCTCGACCACCCAAGCAGCGATCAGCATGCCCTCGATGAACCGATGCGGATCGCGTTCGAGATAGAAGCGGTCCTTGAACGTTCCGGGCTCGCCTTCGTCGGCATTGACGGCGAACAGCCGCGGCGCCGGTTCAGCACGGACCAGCGACCATTTGCGTCCGGTGGGAAAGCCGGCGCCACCGAGGCCGCGCAAACCAGCGTCGCTGACGATTTTGGTGATCTCGTCGCGGCTGCGTGCGCCAGCGAGACATGACTTGAGCAGCGCATAGCCGCCGTCGCGGCAATAAGCATCGAACGGCGTCGGCGTTGGATAGACATGCGGATGCGGAAGGCGCGCCGCGGCCGCGGCCACTTTACCGGTATCGGCCTGCACGACCTGAACATGCCCGACCGCGCAAACCGGCGCGTGATCGCAGGCGCCCATGCACGGCGCGCGCACGACGCGTACGCCCGGCCCGAGCTTGTTCGGCAGTTCAGCGAAAAGCCGCTCCGCGCCTTTGAGCGCACAGGACAGCGAATCGCAGACGCGCACCGTCACCGCGGGCGGTGGCGTATCGCCTTCCTTCACCACGTCGAAATGCGCGTAGAAGGTTGCGACCTCGTACACCTCGGTCAAAGCGAGCCGCATCTCCTCCGCCAGGGCGGCAAGATGCGCGGCGGAGAGATGACCGTAACGATCCTGAATGAGATGCAAATGCTCGATCAAAAGATCGCGGCGGCGCTCGCGGTCGCCAAGGAGCGCGCGTATTTGTTCGCGCGCCTGCGGATCGACCTGACGGCCTTTTGGCGTGCGCGGGGCCCGACGCCGCCCGCCCCCGCCGCGGCTGCGGTTATCAGGGGGCACCGTGGGCGGCAGGTCCATAAGGCTCATTATTTCCTCTTAAATGCAAAAATCCGATTGGAATTGCGCAAACAAGCCCTAATCGCATATGGCTTGATAGATATCGTCTATTGAAAGTATTGACTAAGCACGATTTTTTCCATCAGTTGCGACAGCATTTCGCAAGGCGTGGTTCTCGCTCTCGCCAAGGCGAGAGGCTTTGGCCGGGAGGCCGAATATGATCGATAAGCTTGAATTTCTCCTTGCCTTGGCGCGCGAAAAGCATTTCGCCCGCGCCGCCGAAGCTTGCAGGGTCACGCAGCCCACTTTGTCGGCTGGCATCAAACATCTGGAGGATACGCTCGGTGTCCTTCTGGTCAATCGAAGTTCGCGATTTCAAGATTTTACGCCGGAAGGCGAGCGCGTCCTGGATTGGGCGCGGCGCATCGTCGGCGATGCCCGGTCGATGCGACAGGAGGTGCACGCGCTCAAGCACGGCCTGAACGGCCGACTGCGAATTGCTGCCATCCCGACCACACTGGCGATGATCGAAACCCTCACCACGCCGTACCGTGAGCGCCATCCCGACGTGAAATTCACCGTCCGCTCGTGCACCTCGGAGGAAGTCCTGCAGCTACTGGAGAACCTCGAGATCGATGCCGGCGTCACCTACCTCGACAACGAGCCGGTCGGTCGCGTCACGCAGGTGCCGCTCTACCGCGAGCGTTATCGGCTGCTCACCTCCGCCGATGCACCGCTAGGCAACCGCGACAAAGTGACTTGGGCCGAAGTCGCCAAGGTTCCGCTTTGCCTCCTGACGCCGGATATGCAGAACCGCCGGATCATCGAACGTATGCTCGGCGAGGCCGGCGGCAATGCGCAGACGTCGTTGGAATCTAACTCCATGATCGTGCTCTATTCGCACGTTCGCACCGGACGTTGGGCGAGTGTGATGCCGGCGCGGCTCGCCATGACGCTTGGTCTCACCGACGTGCTGCGCGCCATTCCGATCGTCGAGCCGGAAGCGAGCTTTACCATCGGCCTTGTGGTACCGGCGCGCGAGCCGATGACCCCGCTGATCGCAGCGCTTGTCGCCGAAGCGAAACGAGTGGCGCCCTTGCTCGCCGACTAGATGAATTTTTCTCATCTTTTCCGACACTGAGCGTTGGGAGCAGTTACGCGCAGGCCTTCTCAATAGTGCTTCGCTATAGCGAAATCTGAAATTTCTATCGTTCGATAGAAATCAAACGATTGATTCTATCAATCGCTCCCGACAGTTTTGAAAACTGGGCGCATCACAAAAATATTGCAGGGGAGACGCGATGATGACGACGTTTGATCAAGCCATGCCGGCCAGAGTGACGACACCCGGCATCCTGGATCGCGAACGCATCATCGCCACGAAAGGGTTCAATCGCTGGCTGGTGCCGCCTGCGGCGCTCTGCATCCATCTCTGCATCGGTATGGCCTACGGCTTTTCGGTGTTCTGGCTGCCGCTGTCGCGGGCGCTCGGCATCACGGCGAGCAAGACGTGTCCCGACATGTCGCTCGTCGAGGAATTGTTCACGACAACCTGCGACTGGCGAGTCGCCAGCATGGGCTGGATGTACACATTGTTCTTCGTGATCCTCGGCGTGTCGGCGGCCATGTGGGGTGGCTGGCTCGAGCGCGCCGGCCCCCGTAAGGCTGGTGTCGTTGCCGCCTGTTGTTGGGCGGGTGGGCTCCTTCTTGGAGCCATCGGTATTTACGTCCATCAGCTCTGGCTGATGTGGCTCGGCTCGGGCGTGATCGGCGGGGTCGGTCTCGGTCTCGGCTACATTTCGCCGGTGTCGACCCTGGTGAAATGGTTCCCCGACCGGCGCGGCATGGCGACCGGCATGGCGATCATGGGATTTGGCGGCGGCGCCATGATCGGCGCACCACTCGCGAACATGCTGATGAACAGCTTCAAGAGCGCGAACAATGTCGGCGTATGGCGGCGGGTTCGCCACGGTGCCGGCCTATCTCGCCGACATGTTCGGGACCCAATTCGTCGGCGCGATTCACGGCCGCTTGCTACATCTTATGCGGGATGCTGGTCATCGGCCTGATCTGCAATTTGTTGGTCAGGCCGGTCAACCCGAAATGGTACATGAAGCAGGAGGAGGTCGCCAAGCTGCAGGCCGCCAGTGCCGGTAGCGCGGTGCACGCGGGATCATTCGGTATCGGCAAGGGCGGGCTCGACGGCAAGGCCGCTTTGTTCTGGGCCTTTGTCGGTATTCCACTGGCCTGGGGCGTGTGGATTACGCTCAAATCCGTGGCAACGTTGTTCCAGTAATCTTTCATACGAGCATCGCCGCTTGCTTCGCACCAGGAGCAGGCGGCGTCGCCTTTTTGTCGATCGCCGTCGCACGATGTCACGTCAATTGACGTATGGAACGGTGCGCGATCATCCGCGCAAAGTGATCCATGTTCTCCGCATCGACGGCCTGCCCGACTATCCGGAAATCGATGACGTCGCCGAAAGAATGCGCGGCCACGTCGCATCCAGATTTGGCGAGCAAACACCCAACGTCGTCATTGTCCAGGGCGACAGCAAGGAAACGCTGCGCTTGTTCGGCGAGTCCCATGCCGTTACCCGGGTCCGCGCCGCCTTATTCCATGCCGCGGTGCGCTGGTCGCCGCTGCAACTCGACTGACGGATTGCCATCGTAGGAAACGGCACGCCGCACCGACCCTCGTCGCTTGTTCTAATCGCCGCATCTCGGCTAAAACGAACAGCGCGGTCGGCCTGCCGCACCATTTTTCACATCATCGCCGCCAAGGACGATTCATGCTGCCGCCGGATTTCAAGATCATCGACATAAGCCTCGAACTCGATCCGAAGAACTTCGCGATGCGCACGCCGGCCGGGTTCAAGAAGGACATGCAGTTCGCGATGGAGGTGATCAAGGAGCATGACGCGCCGGGCGGCGCCGGGCAGATCGTGCGCGGCGTCCATATGCGGCTGCATGCCGGCAGTCATGTCGATGCGCCGGAGCACAACGTGCGCGGCGGCACGCAAATTCACGAGCTGCCGCTCGATCTATTCATCGGCGATGCGGTCATTGCCGACTTGCGCGACAAGCTACCGAGCCAGGCGATCACCGAAGACGACCTGCAAAAGCGCGCGGGCAGCGTCAAGCGCGGCGACCGCCTTATGCTTCGCACCGACCTCAACAACAACTATGACGGCGGCTCGGAAAAATGGATGAAGGTCTCGCCCTATCTCACGATCGGCGCCACGATGTGGTGCATCGACAAGGGGGTCGTGATCGTCGGTTACGATTTCTATCACGGCAACGACGAGCCCAACGCGCCCCGCGTGTTCCACAATTCGCGCACCTTAAGCGAACATGGCGTGATCACGATGCCGTACCTGAAGAACCTCGATCGGATCGGCAAGGACAGATTCACGCTGATCGGCCTACCGCTCAAACTGATCGACGCGGAAGCGTCGCCGATCCGCGCCGTCGCGCTAGTCTAGAGCATGATCCCGAAAACCCTTCGCCGATTGATTGCCGCTGCGCTGTTCGCGCTCTCGACGGTTCCGGGACAAGCGGCCGAGCAATTTCCCGCACGCCAGATCACGCTGGTGGTGCCGCTGACACCAGGCACCACAATCGACATCCTCGCCCGGCTCTATGCCGACAAGCTCGGCAAGCTGTTGGGCCAGCAAATCGTGGTGATGAATCGACCGGGCGCCGGCGGCATCGTCGGCGCGGAATCGGTCGCGACTGCGGCTCCGGACGGCTATACGCTATTATTTGGCAATTCCGGACATTCGATCCTGGGCTTGCTCAACAAAAATCTGGCGTTCGATCCGATCAAGGATTTTGCCGGCGTGTCGATGATCGGCGCGGCGCCGGCGATCGTCGTCGTTCCAAGCTCGCTGGGCGTCGTTGATCTCAACGCATTCGTTGCACTCGCCAAGGCAAAACCGGGCCAGCTCAACTACGGCTCGGCTGGTGTCGGCACGGCGACCCATCTTGCCGGCGCGTACTTTGCCGCGCAAACCAATATTAATATTGTCCACGTGCCCTATACGGTGAGCTCCAACATCATCTCGGATATGTTGAGCGGCGCCATCCAGGCCTCGTTCGACCCGCTCGCCTTCGTCTTGTCGTTCTTGCAAAACGGCAGTCTGCGCGCGCTTGCGGTCGGCGCCGACGAGCCGGTGACCGATCCGATCAAGATACCGACCGCGATTGGACAAGGCGTCGATTACCACTTTGCGACCTGGTACGGCATTCTGGCGCCGGTCAAGACACCGAAGCCGGCGCTGCATACGCTCGCCGACGCCATCGCCGCGGCAAGCCGCGACGGCGAATTGCAGCAGAAGATCAAGGCGCAGGGGATCAAGCCCGATATCGTCGGGCTTGACGCCTTCGATTCCTATATCGACGGCGACCTGGCGCGACTGGCGCCGCTGGTCAACGGCATCGCGGAGAAGCAGTAAGCCGGTGCCGCCGGCGGCGCTAGGGCGTGTACTGATAGTAGCGCCGGCAAGGTCCGCTTTTGCAGGCAAAGCGGACATCCCGCCGCATTATCGTCGTCGTGTCCGCGTTTGACCCAAAGCGAACTTCGCTGGGTTAACGCCCCCTTAACGCGATGCATTGAATGGTCACCGTGAGAACAACCATGTCGGAGACTTCGCAATGCTGCCCGAACACCGCGCACTTCTTGAGGACGAACCTTGTCCTGTCACTGATCAAATGCTGGGCGAAATGTATCGCGCCAGCGCGCATGGGTTGAACGAACTCATTGGGACCGTCTCGCCAACATCGAGGGCCTTGCTCGCTGTGTATTGCTACCGCCGCGCCCACCTCGCTTCGATTGGATTGGCGATTGCGGCGACCTGCGAGAAAGACGACCTGACTTCGTTGGGGGGCAACGCTGGTGCAATACTGTTCGAGCGATCGCGTGAAGCGCCGCAGTCGTCGCTCACTGATGCCCGCGCGAATGGCCGGCGGAAAATCACTCTGGCGACCGAGCCACTTCGCCAACCAATCCCAATCGCGAGCAGAAGATTCTTTTTACTCGATTTTTAGCAAGGAAATGCTCTGTTTTGTTTACGTGCTGGGAAGCCGACGCAAAAACGATCGTCGAACCTATGTCGGCTGGACGACTGATCTAAAGAGACGACTTCAGCAACACAATGCGGGACTCGGCGCTAAGTCGACTCGAGGGCGGAAATGGACTCTACTCTATTTCGAATGTTGCAAAACCCGCAGCGAAGCCATGAGTCGCGAATGGCACATCAAGCGTGACAGAAACTTTCGCGCCTCGCTGCGTGAAGCCATTCGAACCTGACCGGAGAGTCCGTTTTTAGGCGCAAAGCGGACATCACGTGGAGTTGTTGCGATGATTCCCAACCTGCAGAACCCCAAGAACCCACTGCCCTACGATCCGATGAAGCTGCCGCCCACCGTCCACGTGGGCGACTAACCCAGGCCGCACGACTAAGTAGATTTGTCTTGACTGGTGGACGCCTCGTCACTGCGCCCGCCCTTCCTAACGCGCATGGGGTCAAAGTTACTCGTAACTGACATCGGTGACCGCATTTTTTGGTGCCGCGACGCGGCTCAGTTTGCACATTATCGATATGTTAGAGTGCCGACCTCGGCTTGAGGGCAAGGCCAGAGTGAGGTTCCTATGGCGCAGCGACAGGACTTTCGGCGGATCGGTTTGCTCGTTCCATCATCAAGCTCAGTACAGGAACGGGATTTCTGCAGAGTACTGCCGGAAGACATCACGCTGCACGTAGCGCGAATGCGATTGAACAACGTGGAGGCGGAGTCGACACTGCGGATCGTCCAGGAAATCGAGATCGAAAGCCAAAAGCTGGCTGATGTCGACGTTGACGTGATCGTTTTCCCGGCGTCTGCACCCTCGTCGCGCAATGGCCCTGGATACGACCAGGAACTAATTAAGCGAATAAGCGCGGCGAGCGGGAAGCCGGCTACCACGGCCTCAACTGCGCTGCTTGAAGCGTTGCGTGTGCTTTCCGTCAAACGAATCGTACTCGGCGCGCCTTGGAGCGCCCCCGTCAACCAGACTGTCGCAGCGTTTATTGAAGCAAACGGAGTCAAAGTCCTCGCGCAGGAGACGCTGGGGTTCGTCCGTAATCTCGAGATCGGTCTCCTCGATCCACAAACCGCCTTGGACGTTGGGCGCCGTGTGAACAGGCCGGGAGCCGACGCCGTTATCCTAGCGTGTGGTAACTGGAGTACGTTCGGCATCATCGATCAGCTGGAGCGTGATCTGGGAAAACCCGTGTTGACGACCAATCAAGTCAGTTTATGGCACGCCCTCAAGATAATGGACAGGAAGCCCCTCGGCAGGCTTGGTGTTTTGCTGCGCGAGCATCTGGGCGACGAAGACGCGCGATATCCCGTTCGTGCAGGCAGTTTATGACTTTGTTCTCGGTTGACCGAAGTCTCTGTGGAAACCGGACGACCGCGAATCGAACACAACGGCGGAATGTCCGCGTGTGGCACTTAGCGCAGACCCCCAATACGCTTAGCCGATGTCCGCTTTGAGAGGTAATGCGGACATTAAGCAGATGCACTTCGATGTCTCTTCATGACCCAAAGCGGACATCCAGCGCTTAAGTTTGGTGCGGCGCCATGCCTGCTCAGCTCCCATTGATTGATATGCTAGGGTGCCGTCCTTGGTCTGGGAGAGGCAATGCGGCGACGCGAATTCATTACACTTGTCACCAGCGCCGCAGCGTTCGGGCCGTTCGCTTTGCACGCGCAGCAGCCAACGATGCCGGTGATCGGTTTCCTTGGCCCCGGTTCATCGGAATCCGACGCCTATCGAGTGACCTCATTTCAGCAAGGGCTGAAGGAAACTGGCTTCGTCGATAAGCAGAATGTACTGATCGAATATCGGTGGGCTCAGAGCCGCTATGATCAATTACATAAACTAGCGGGTGAGCTAGTTCAGACGAAGGTAGCCGTCATCGCTACATCCGGTACTCCAGCAGCGCTTGCCGCGAAGGCTGCGACCACGACTGTACCGATTGTTTTCGAAACGGCTGCAGACCCAGTGCAGATTGGGCTGGTCGCCAGCCTCGATCGACCAGGCGGCAACGTCACGGGTATAACCCAGGCAGCGGAAGAAGCAGCGCCAAAACGGCTGGAATTGCTCCATGAGCTAATCCCCGCAGCACGTGTGATGGCTCTGCTTGTTAATCCGGCCGCTCCCATTCTCGCGGAACCTCAATCGCGTGCGGTGCGTTCGGCGGCTCAGACTCTGGGGCTGGAGCTCCATGTGCTTAACGCTAGTACCGAAAGCGAATTGGACGCAGCATTTGCGAAGGTGATTGAATTGCGAGCGAGCGGGCTTGTGATCGGTGGAGATGCATTTTTTACCAGCAATAGCAAACAGCTTGCTGCCCTCGCTGTGCGTTACAAGGTCCCTGCGGTCTATCAATGGCGTGAGTTCGCCGCGGCCGGAGGCCTGGTGAGTTACGGATCCAACGTGACGGAAACCCATCGTCTAGTTGGAATCTATACAGGTCGGATTCTGAAGGGCGACAAGCCTGCTGATCTACCGGTGCAGCAGGCGACTAAAATTGAGCTTTACATCAACTTAAAGACCGCCAAGGCGCTCGGCATCTCGGTTCCGCTGCCGCTGTCCGGCCGAGCTGAAGAGCTGTTTGAATAAGAAGCGTGACTTCCGTTATTGGCACTAAGCAGATATCAATGCCGCCTGGACGAATGTCTGCTTTCGGGGGTAAAGCGCACAATGACCAACTGCGGTCCATCGATCCCAATTTATGAACACACGCCCTAGAACAACCCGACGATCCGGCCATCCGGTCCGATGTCGATAGAGTTCGCCGCCGGCACCTTGGGCAGGCCCGGCATGGTCATGATCTCACCGCAGATCGCCACGATGAACTCGGCGCCCGCCGACAGCCGCACCTCGCGCACATTGATAACGTGATCGCTCGGCGCACCCTTGGCGTCCGGATTGGTCGTGAAGCTGTATTGCGTCTTGGCGACGCAGATCGGGAATTTGCCGTAGCCCATCGCCTCGAAACTCGCCAGCTGGTCGCGCACCGATTTGTCCGCGGTGACGTCCTTGGCGCGATAGATTTCCCGCGCGATGATGCGAATCTTTTCGAACAGCGGCATATCGTCGGGATAGAGGAATTTGAGCTTGCTCTTGCCGCTTTCGGCGATCTTGACGACCGCGCGCGCGACATCGGCGGCGCCCGCCCCGCCCATGGCCCAATGATCGGCCATCAAGGCTTCGACGCCGAGCGCCTTGCACTTGTCTTGCACGAGCTTGATCTCCGCTTCGCTGTCGGCGGAGAAGCGGTTGATTGAGACCACCGGCATGATGCCGAATTTCTGCACGTTCTCGACGTGGCGCTGCAGATTGGCCATGCCGGCCTCAAGCGCCTTGAGGTTCTCCGCCTTAAGATCCTCCTTTTTGACGCCGCCGTGCATTTTGAGCGCGCGGATCGTCGCCACCAGAACCATGCAATCGGCCGCGATGCCGGCTTTGCGGCATTTGATGTCCATGAACTTCTCGCCGCCGAGATCGGCGCCGAAGCCGGCCTCGGTCACCACGTAATCGGCGAGCTTCAATGCCGTCGTCGTCGCCAGCACCGAGTTGCAGCCATGCGCGATATTGGCGAACGGGCCGCCATGAATGAAAGCGGGCGTGCCTTCGAGCGTCTGCACGAGATTCGGCGCGAGCGCCTCCTTCAGCAGCACGGCCATGGCGCCGTGCGCTTTGAGATCGCTGGCGCGGATCGGCTTGCGGTCGCGGGTATAGGCGGCGACGATATTGCCGAGGCGATTTTTCAGATCGTCCAGGTTGCGCGCCAGGCAGAAGATCGCCATCACCTCGGAAGCCACGGTGATGTCGAAGCCGTCTTCGCGGGGAAAACCATTGGCGACGCCGCCAAGGGAGGAGACGATCGAGCGCAGCGCCCGGTCGTTCATGTCGATTACGCGCCGCCAGGCGACGCGCCGCGCGTCGATGCCGAGCGCGTTGCCGAAATAGATGTGATTGTCGATCAAGGCGGCGAGCAGATTGTTCGCCGAGGTGATGGCATGAAAATCGCCGGTGAAGTGCAGATTGATATCCTCCATCGGCACGACCTGGGCATAGCCGCCGCCGGCGGCGCCGCCCTTCATGCCGAACGAGGGGCCGAGCGAGGGCTCGCGGATGCACAGCATCGCCTTTTTGCCGATGTGATTGAGCGCATCTGTAAGCCCGACCGTGGTTGTCGTCTTGCCCTCGCCCGCCGGCGTCGGATTGATCGCGCTTACCAGGATGAGCTTGCCGTTCGGCTTGTTCTGCAGCGTCTTGATGAAATCCATCGATACCTTGGCTTTGTAGTGCCCATAAGGCTCGAGATTTTCGGGCGCGATACCAAGCCGCTCGCGCGCGACCTCGAGGATCGGCCGTTTCTTGGCGGCTTGCGAAATTTCAATATCGGTTTTCGGCGATTGATGTTGCGAGACGGGCATTTTTCAATCCGTGAAAAGTTGGAGTGGAGGAGAAACATTTCCGGCTTCTCGGCTGTCATGCCCGGCCTTGTGCCGGGCATCCCGCTTAGGATGGCAGCGCCTCGCTAAACGGGATGGCCGGCACGAGCCCGGCCGTGACGCGTCAAATTATGTGAATCGTGCTTTCACCTGGAGGTTGATCGATTTCGCCCACTCGCCGGCTTCGATTTTCTTGCCGTCGGCGGGCTGGACGCGCGAGACCTTGAAGCGGCCGTCGGCGCAGACGACCGTGAAACCGTCGGCGTCGACAGCGGCGATTTCGCCGAGCTTGCCGCCAATTCCTTTCGGATCTTTGGCCGGCAGCGGCTTGGCATCGAAAATCTTGACCTGCTTACCGTCGAGCAGTGTCCAAGCTCCCGGCGCCGGATTGCAGCCGCGGATCAGCCGATCGATCTGTTCCCAGGGCTTGCCCCAATCGATCTTGGCGTTGTCCGCTCCGCAACGACCCTCGTAAGTGGCCTTTGATTCGTCCTGCTTGGCGCGCGGCGCCTTGCCGGACTTGACCAGGTCGACCGCCTCCAGCATCGCCTCGACGCCCATCGGAAACAGCCGATCGAAATAGATGGTGCCGAGCGTGTCGGTCGGGCTGATCGGCGTCTTTTTCTGAATGAGCACGTCACCGGTATCGAGGCCGTTGTCGGGCCAGAAAATCGAAAGTCCGGTTTCCTTCTCGCCCTTGATGATCGGCCAGTTGATCGCGCTGGCGCCGCGATAGGCGGGCAACAGCGACGGATGGTACTGGATCGAGCCGTGGGTCGGGATGTTGAGAAATTCCTCAGGAACGAACAGCGTGACAAAGGCCATGACCTGAAGGTCGGGTTTGAGCGCTTTGAACTCTTCCCACACTTCCGGCTTCTTGTAGGAGTCCGGTTGATAGATCGGAAGCTTGGCGGCGAGCGCCGCTTCCTTGAGTGGATCGGCCTTGGCGCCGGGGCGTTCCGGCGCGACATAGACCGCGATCACGTTGTCGCCGCGCTTGAGCAGCGCTTCGAGCACTGCTTTGCCGAACGCCTGCTGGCCGTGAACCACGATACGCATTCGAAAATTCCTTTTCTCCATCACCTTCTTCCCTTCCCCTGAAAGGGGGAGGGTCGGGGTGGGAGTCGCGCGCACAACAAATTTGCGCGGCCGCTGTAAGGTGGACCCCCACCGGCTCGTTTCGCTCGCCACCTCCCCCTTTCAGGGGGAGGTGAGTTAAAAATTACGCCGCCTCGGCCTTGGCCGGCTTGTCCGGCGCAGTGATCGCGCCGGACGATTTGATCTCCCCGAGCTCCTTCTCGCAATAGCCGAGCACCTTGCGCAAGACTTCCTGAGTGTGCTCACCGAGAAGCGGCGAGCGCCGCACGTCGGCGGGCGAATCCGACAATTTGATCGGATTGCCGACGGTCAGATACTTGCCACGGGTCGGATGATCGACCTCGACCACCGTGCCGGTTTTGCGCAGCGACTGCTCTTCGGCGATTTCCTTCATCGACAGGATCGGGCCGCATGGAATGTCGTACTTGTTGAGGATCTCCATCGCCTCGAACTTGTCCTTAGTTTCGGTCCATTTCTCGACCGTGTCGAAGATCTGGCGCAGTCGCGGCAGCCGCGCCGGCGGCGTTGCATAGTCCGGATCGGTTTTCCATTCCGGCTTGCCGATGACATCGCAGATTGCCCCCCACACCGGCGCCTGCGTGATGAAATAGACGTAGGCGTCGGGATCGTTCTCCCAGCCTTTGCATTTGAGAATCCAGCCCGGCTGGCCGCCGCCGGAATCGTTGCCGGCGCGCGGTACGGCGACGCCGAAGGGCACGCCTTCGCCGTATTGGCTGTATTCGCTCAGCGGCCCTTTGTTGAGCCGCTGCTGGTCGCGCAGTTTGACGCGGCAAAGATTGAGCACGCCGTCCTGCATGGCGGCGAGCACGCGCTGGCCGCGGCCGGTGCGGATGCGCTGATAAAGCGCGCTGACGATTCCGAGCGCCAGATGCAAACCGGTGCCGGAATCGCCGATTTGCGCGCCGGTGACGAGCGGCGGGCCCTCGCGGAAGCCGGTGGTGGACGCGGCCCCGCCGGCACATTGCGCCACGTTCTCGTAGACTTTGCAGTCTTCATACGGTCCCGGCCCGAAGCCCTTCACCGAGGCCACGATCATGCGGGGGTTAAGCTTGTGGATGTGTTCCCAGGTCAACCCCATGCGATCGAGGGCGCCGGGCGCGAAATTCTCAACCAGCACGTCGCAGTGCCGGACCAGCCGATCGAGGATTTCCTTGCCCTTCGAATTTTTGGAATCGATCGTGATCGAGCGCTTCGACCCATTCAGCATGGTGAAATAGAGGCTGTCGGCGCCCTTCACGTCGCGCAATTGTCCGCGCGTGATGTCGCCGACGCCCGGCCGTTCTACCTTGATGACGTCGGCGCCCAGATAGGCGAGCAGCTGCGTGCAGGTGGGCCCGGACTGCACATGGGTGAAGTCCAGAATCTTTACGCCCGCGAGCGCCCTGCCCGCCTGTCCCCACGGCTTGGTGCTCGGCCGCGGCAGGCCATTGCCAGACGATTTCGCCGATCCATTCCTTGTTTTCAGATTGATGACCTTTTTCGACGATTTTTTCGCCGACACTTTGGCTTTAGCCGCCTTGGACTTCGCTTTTGCGACTTTCTTGCGCTTTGCCATTGTTTCCTCTCCTCGAATTCGGTGCTGCGTTGCGTCCGCAGACGACTTATTTCTTTCGCAGCACGCTTTGCGGGTTGAGATTGCCGATACGGCCGCTCTCGCTGCCGGCCGCCGGATCGATCGCGGCATTGATCAGCGTCGGCTTGCCGGAATCCATCGCGGCATTGACGGCGCGTTTGAGTTCGTCCGGCGTCGTGGCATTGGCGCCGACCCCGCCGAACGCCTCGATCATCTTGTCGTAGCGCGCGCCCTTGACAAAGACCGTGGTCGCCGGATCGGAGCCGCCGCCGCGGTTGAGGTCGGTGCCGCGATAGATGCCGTCATTATTGAAGATCACGACACAGACCGGCAGGTTGTAGCGGCAGATGGTTTCGATCTCCATGCCGGAGAAACCGAAGGCGCTGTCGCCCTCGATCGCAAGCACAGGCTTGCCGGTCTCAATCGCGGCGCCGACGGCATAGCCCATGCCGATACCCATCACGCCCCAAGTGCCGACGTCGAGCCGCTTGCGCGGCTGGTACATATCGACGATGCCGCGCGTGAGATCGAGCGCGTTGGCGCCTTCATTGACCACAATGGCGTCCGGGCGCTCCTTGACGATGGTGCGCAGCACGCCGAGCGCGCCGTGATAGTCCATCGGCGAATTGTTGTTCATCAGTCGCGGCGCCATCTTGGCGACGTTCTCTTCTCTTTTGCTCTTGACCGTGTTGACCCAGTCGGCCGGCGGCGCCGGCCATTTGGCGCCCATCGCCTCGAGCAGCGCATTGACGCAGGAGCCGATGTCGCCGACCACGGGAGCCGCGATCTCGACGTTGGAGTCCATTTCCTTGGGCTCGATGTCGACCTGAATGAGTTTCTTGGAGTGCGGTTCGCCCCAGGTCTTGCCCTTGCCGTGCGACAACAGCCAATTCAGCCGCGCGCCGATCAACATGACGACGTCGGAATCCTTGAGCACGGTCGAGCGCGCCGCGCCCGCGCATTGCGGGTGCGTGTCAGGCAGCAAGCCCTTGGCCATGCTCATTGGCAGGAATGGAGCGCCGGCTTTTTCGACGAGCGCCCGAATCTGATCGTCGGCCTGGGCATAGGCCGCGCCCTTGCCGAGAATGATCAGCGGACGCTTGGCATTTTTGAGCACTTCGAGCGCGCGCTTGACCGCCTCGGGCGCTGGAATTTGCGCCGGCGCCGCGTCGATGACCTTGACCAGCGATTTGACGCCGGCCTCGGCATCCATCACCTGGCCGAACAATTTCGCCGGGAGATCGAGATAGACGCCGCCCGGACGGCCCGAGACCGCGGCGCGGATCGCGCGCGCCAGGCCGATGCCGATGTCGGCGGCGTGGAGCACCCGAAACGCCGCCTTGCACAACGGCTTGGCGACCGCGAGCTGATCCATCTCTTCATAGTCGCCCTGTTGGAGATCGACGATCTCGCGCTCGGACGAGCCCGAGATCAGGATCATCGGGAAGCAGTTGGTCGTGGCATGCGCGAGCGCGGTCA
Organism: Xanthobacteraceae bacterium; assembly: GCA_049286035.1. Lineage (GTDB taxonomy): Bacteria > Pseudomonadota > Alphaproteobacteria > Rhizobiales > Xanthobacteraceae > BOG-931. The sequence goes on along the minus strand of JBAQBC010000118.1, from coordinate 18,448 downwards.
GACCGTTTAGGAAACCCGGCGCCGAGACTGTGAGACAGACGCCCGGCGTCTTGGTCAGGAATCCCGTGATCGCCGCCGCATAGCCGGCGTTCTGCTCGTGCCGGAATGAAATCACGCGAATGCCGGCGGCTTGCGCCATGCGGCCGAGATCGGTGATCGGGATACCGGGCACATTGTAGATGGTCTTGATGCCGTTGAGTTTGAGCGCCTCGATGACGAGATGAAAGCCATCCGTCAATTCACGCTCTACCGTTTCCGGTTGCGTTTTAACTGCGGCTTCGGCCATGGCGAAACTCCCTGTATCTTGTCGTTGTAGGTTCGGTTCGTGGGCACTGCGCGCGCTTGCCCTTATTCACTCCAGATAGTCGGTATACTTGGCGACGTGGTCGGCGAGACCCAGCGCGTGATCGCGCACCAAGGTCTCGGCGCGCGCCGTGGCGCGCGTTTCCAGGGCTTCGATGATGTGCATGTGATCGCGGATGGAACGGTCGGCACGATCTTTTTCGCCGATCGTTTTCCTGCGGATCATACGCATGTGGGTGAAGAGGTTCTCGGCAAGCTGCACCAGCACAGTGTTGCGGCTCAGCCGGATGATGGTCTGGTGGAATTCGATGTTGATTTCCGAATATTCGTCCAGATGCGCGCGTATTTTGCCGTTCTCGAAGGTGGCGAACATGCGGCGCAGCGACGCGATCTCCTCGTCGCTGGCGCTTTCGGTGATCAGCCGCGCCGCCATGCTTTCCAGTGCCGCCCAAGCGGTGATCAGTTCGATGACTTCACGCTTAGATTTGCGTACCACATAGACGCCGCGGCGCGGCACTGAACGGACAAAGCCCTCACGCTCAAGCTGCGCCATGGCCTCGCGCACCGGCGTGCGGCTGACGCCGAATTGTTCCGCAAGGCTCCGTTCGTCGAGCCGAATTTCGCTGCGGCCGCCGTATACGTCCATGCCGACGATCGCCGATTTCAACGCCGCGTAGGCTTTGTTCTTAAAGCTGAATGAAGTGTCGATCGGTTCCAAACGCGGCCGCGTTGCTGCAGCCAGAGCATCATCGCCGGCAGCGTCGCGCGTGACGCCTTTTCTGGCGACGGAAAGACGTTGCACACCTGAAGACATTCAACGCGCTCGCAACGGACGCTTCGCACCCCAGCGCGCGCGATCCCATCGCGCCCCTATGACCTGCTTCATAGCCGACCGTAATACATTATGCCAGAGCCACTTGGCACGATCGCGCCACACTGCCGCGGGGGCGCTCTCCGGCACGCCGGTGCGTAGCGGTTCCGATTTTCCCCGATTTTTCACGATTTTGCGACACATCGCGAAATGAACGGCGGTCCCGAGGGGTTGGCGTCGGCCATTGGGTGAAAATTGGGGTGGAAATTGGGGTGGAAATTGCAGCGCCATGTGAACCAGCGCGCCGGTCTGCGCGTTCGCTGCCAAAGGGTACGCATATCGGGGGCACGCACATCCCATCGGAGCCACGCATGACCGGCCGCATCGCCTTGCCGATCTCGATCGCCGCAGCTTTGCTCACCTTTGCCGCCAACATGCCGCAGGCGGCCGCTCAGGCGGTGCAGCCCGACGAAGCGCACGGCGCACCGACGCGTCTTGCGGCGCATATTGCGCTCAGTCCTGCGCAGAAGCGCGCCATCTACGCCGCTGTTTCTCGACAGCGGCTGCGTACGTCGGCCGCCGACATTCCGCTGTCGGTCGGCGCCACAGTGCCGCGCTCGGCGGCGCTGCTGACATTGCCGGATGAAGCGCGCGGCGACGATTTGTCGGTCCAGTACCTCAAATACGCCACGGTGGATGGCAATGTAGTACTGGTCGACTCGGTCAGTATGCGCGTGATCGACATCATCCGCGGCGCTGGCCCATGAACCGGCTGGCCCATGAATCGGCCATTGAACTCAATCATCAGCTGAGCGACGAGCTAGCCGCGACTGTCACGGCGGATAAACTTACCCAGTATGTCCATTCAACCCGCAGGCAAGGCCGGTAAGGTCGCTGCCAAGACCACCGCCAAAACCGCCGGCAAGATCGCCGGACGGTCCGGCGCGAAAACCGCGCCGGCGTTTCTGCCTGAGGCGCCGCCGGAAACCGCGTTCACCATCACCGCGACGGCCGGACCGCCGCGCGCGCTCAAGCACGGCGACACGTTTCTCGTGCTCGATATTCGCGGCGATATCGGCACGTCCTTCGTCGGTTCCTCCGGTCTGTTTCATGACGATACCCGGTACCTGTCGCACCTGGAACTGCTGCTCAACGACAAGCCGCCGCTTTTGCTCGGTTCGAATATTCGCGACGACAACACCGCGTTTTTCGCGGATCTGACCAATCCCGATCTGATCGACGGACAACGCATCGTGATGGAGAAGGATCGCGTTCATATTCTGCGCACTATCTTCATCTGGCGCGATACGGCTTATCAGCGCTTGGGGCTGCGCAATTACGGCGATCAACCGATCGATCTTCGTCTGACGATCCTGTTCGCGAACGACTTTGCCGATTTGTTTGAGGTGCGCGGCGCGCATCGCGAACGGCGCGGCACTGCGCGAGCGAAGGTCTTGGACGGCAACCGCGTGCTGTTGTCCTATGACGGCCTCGACGACAAGACCAGGCAGACCGCGCTCGATTTCGATCCGCCGCCCGATCAGCTCAAAGCCGATGCCGCGGTCTATTCTTTGCACCTCAAGCCCGGAGAAATGCGGCCGCTGTTTCTGGCGGTCAGCTGCAATCGGGGCGAGGCGCGGCCGCTGCCATTTTTGCGCGGGCTGCTCAGGGCGCGGCGCGAAGTGCGCGACGCGACGCGCCGGCGCACGTCGGTCGAGACCTCGAACGACCGCTTCAACGAAATCCTGTGCCGCTCCGCCGCGGATCTCGAAATGCTGATGACGAACACGCCGCAGGGCCGTTATCCCTATGCCGGCATTCCGTGGTATTCGACCACGTTCGGCCGCGACGGTTTGATCACCGCCTTGCAGATGCTGTGGTGGTCACCCGACGTGGCGCGCGGCGTGCTGCGCCGCTTGGCCGCCTATCAAGCGACCAAATACGATCCGCTCGCCGATGCCGAGCCTGGCAAGATCCTTCATGAGATGCGCGGCGGCGAAATGGCGGCGCTGCGCGAGGTGCCGTTTGGCCTCTATTACGGCAGCGTCGATTCAACGCCGCTGTTCGTTCTGCTCGCCGGCCTTTATGCGGAGCGTACCGGCGACCGCGACACCATCATCGAGCTATGGCCGGCGATCGAAGCGGCGCTGGCCTGGATCGACGGGCCAGGCGATCCGGACGGCGACAGTTTCGTCGAATATAAGCGCGCAAGCGACCAGGGCCTCGCCAATCAAGGCTGGAAGGATTCGCATGATGCGGTATTTCACGCCGACGGCCGTCTCGCCGAAGGCGCCATCGCGCTCGTTGAAGTGCAAGGCTATGTCTATGCCGCCAAGCGAATGGCGGCACGTTGCGCGCGCCGGCTCGGCCTCGACTTCGCGGCGGACCGGCTCGATAGCGAGGCCGCCCGGCTTGCCGAACGGTTCGAAGCAGCGTTCTGGTGCCCCGACCTCGACACCTATGCGCTGGCGCTCGACGGCGACAAGCGGCCGTGCCGCGTGCGCACGTCGAACGCGGGACAAGTTCTGTTTACTGGGATTGCGGCCCCCGATCGCGCGGCGCGAGTTGCCGTGGGTCTGCTGCAGCCGAATTTTTTCTCCGGCTGGGGCATCCGGACCGTCGCCCGCGGCGAGCCGCGTTTTAACCCGATGTCGTACCATAACGGCTCGATCTGGCCGCACGACAACGCCCTGATCGCGCTCGGCATGGCGCGCTACGAAGCCAAACGCCCCATCGAGACATTGTTCGGCGGATTGTTCAGCGCCGCGACTTATATGGATCAACGGCGGCTGCCGGAATTGTTCTGCGGTTTTCAGCGCCAGCGCGGCCACGGCCCGACGCTCTATCCGGTCGCCTGCTCGCCGCAAGCCTGGGCCAGCGCCACGCCATTCACCCTGCTCGAAGCTTGCCTTGGGCTCGAATTCGACCCGTTCAAGTCCGAGATCCGGCTGCGCAATCCGCGGCTGCCGGAATTCCTGGACGAGGTCGTGCTGCGCGACCTGCAGCTTCCGTCCTCGAGCGTCGACTTAAGGGTGCGACGCCACGGCGCGACGGTATCGCTCGATACGCCGCGGATCAGCGGCGAGATCCACGTTTCAGTCGTGTTTTCGGCGTGATCTCAACGCGTTGAGCCCAAGCAGTGACGCCCGCCCCTATTATGGAACCGGCCCGCGGAACCGACCGACCCCATCCGGTTTGTTTGATTGAAATTCCATTGGAACCCCGATGCACGCCAAAGGACCGATGACGATGACGGTGGCCGCGGCTTTGTTCGCCGCGCTGATCAATTTATCCGCGGCGTCGGAGGACGCGCCGGGACCGGGGACCGGCGAGTCTACCGATCACGCCTCGACCGGGACCGCCGAACCACCTTCGGTGACGGTGCTCAACAACCACGAAGTCGAGGGTATTCTCGGCCGGCAAGTGCTCGGCGCCGCCGACGAAAATATGGGCCGCATCGTCGACGTGATCGTCGATCACGGCGGCCGGGTTCGCGCCGCAGTGATCGATTTCGGTGGCTTTCTTGGCGTCGGCAGCCGCAAAATCGCGGTGGATTGGGGCGCCTTGCACTTTCCGCCGCCCGGTCAGTCAAATGCCAAAATCTCCCTTGATCTTACCCGCGATCAGGTCAAGGCGGCCCCCGAATATCAAGAGGGCAAACCCATCGTCATTCTGGGTGCGCTCGGCAAGCTCGAGCCACTGCCGTTTGAGTGACGCGCGCGCTTTTATGCGCGCGCGAAATCGAACTGCGAGTTCGTGGACGATTGGTGGAGAGGCATCCTGCGCTCAAATCTTTCCCGCCGTATCGCTGAGCGCCCGCCGCCGCCCGCCCGTTCGCCCGCAGTCACGGCGGCGACCGGGCCGGGGCTCGGCGGCGAGCCACCGGCGCCGTCGCGCCGAAGCTTACGGGGCCTCGACTGGTTTGTGTTTTTTGTCGCCGACGTGCAGACCGGCTTCGGTCCTTTCGTTTCGGTTTATCTCACCGCACAGCACTGGACCCAGGTCGACATCGGCTTCATTCTCTCCGCCGCAGGATTTGTTTCACTGATCGGGCAAATGCCGGGCGGCGCCCTGGTGGATGCCGCGCGGTCCGAGCGTTTCGTCGCCGGCATCGCGATCGCGGCGATCTGCGTCAGCGCGCTCACTTATGCCGCGCTGCCGATTTTCCCCACGGTGTTGGCCGGATCGCTCCTGCACGCGGCCGCCAGCTGCGTGCTCGGACCCGCGATCGCCGCGATCAGTCTTGGTCTCGTGGGCCATGCCGCCATCGGCGAACGGCTCGGCCGCAACGCCCGCTTTGCCTCGATCGGCAATGGGCTCGCCGCCGCGGCGATGGGGGCATGCGGCTACTTCCTTTCGGCGCGCGCGGTGTTCGTCGTCACGGTGCTGTTGCTCGTTCCAGCGCTGTTCGCGCTGCGGCGCATCGCCGAAGGCGAAATCGATCCGGAGCGGGCGCATTGCGCACCGCCGCGTCACATCACGACCAAGGCACGGATCCGGCCCGGAGCGCTGATGCGCAACCGGCCGCTTCTGATCTTCGCCGGATGCCTGCTTTTATTTCATCTCGCCAATTCGGCAATGCTGCCGCTGGTCGGCAGCGTCGTGACGATGAAATCGGCGCGCTGGGCCACACTGATCATCGCCGCCTGTATCGTGGTGCCGCAGCTTGTGGTGGCGATTCTCTCACCATGGGTCGGGATGCGCGCGCAAATCTGGGGACGGCGGCCGCTGCTTCTGATCGGCTTTGCCGCGCTGCCGATCCGCGGGCTGTTATTTGCTCTTATCTCCGACCCGTCGCTGCTGTTGGCCGTGCAGATTCTCGACGGGATAACGGCGTCAGTGTTCGCGGTCATGGTCCCGCTTGTGGTCGCTGACCTCACGCGCGACACCGGCCATTTCAACCTGGGACAGGGCATTCTCGGCACCGCCACCGGAATCGGAGCGGCGCTGAGCGCGACATTGGCAGGTTATTTGACCGATCGTTTCGGCAGCGCGACGGCTTTCGGCAGTCTGGCCACCGTCGCGCTCGCCGGCTTTACGCTGGTCTGGTTTTTGATGCCGGAAACCCGGCCAGTCAAACCGAGTGAAGCCTAGGGCATGTACTCGTAAAAGCGCTCGCAATTTCCGCTTTTGGTGGCAAAGCGGACATCCCGCCGCATTATCGTCATGTCCGCTTGTGACCCAAAGCTGAAATCGACTACCCAATGCAAGGCCGACTTAATCCCGATACTTTAATTCCACCTATGCGCCGGCCAGCTCGCCAGATCATTCACCTTCATGCGCCATGGCATCCCAATCAGTCTGGCGGAAATTCCTTGCCAGGACGTCGATGAACGTTCGCACCTTTGCCGGCAAATGCTCGCGGTGAGGATACAGCGCGTCGATCGAAAATTGCTTTGGCAGAAAGTCGCTGAGAACAGCGACCAGAGCGCCCGATTTCAAATCATCAATCACTAGTGGTGCCGGCGTTATGATGACACCCTGACCGTGAAGGGCTGCTGCACGGAAAGCGATTGGGCTGTTGGTCTCCAAATTTCCCGAGAACTTTACTTGAAAGTCGCCCTTCGAACCCGTGAATGTCCATTCCCTGCCCTGCTTGGCCAAAGTGGCGTCGTAGAAGATCACGGAGTTATGCTTGGTTAGCTCGGAGGGATGCTTCGGCCGCCCGTGTTTCGCGAGGTATTGCGGAGAAGCGCAAATCACCATGCGATAGGAAGCGAGGCGACGGATAATCAAGTTGGCGACCGGAGCGGCAGCGTACCAAATTGCCAAGTCGAATCCTTCCTCCACGAGGTCAAGCATGCGACTGGTTGCGGTAAGATGAATTGTCACGTCGGGATAAAGGTCATTGTACTCGGCAATCGACGAAGCGATCACCGCGGGTATGGCAGGCGACGTATTGAGCCGTAGAATTCCTCGGGGCTTCGATTGCAGCACCTGGGCGGCTTCTTCAGCATTTTCAATCTCGGAAAGAATCTGGACACAGCGTTCGTAATACTCTCGGCCTGCTTCAGTTAAGCTGACGTTGCGCGTCGTGCGGTTGAGCAGACGCACACCCAGCCGCTCTTCGAGCGATTTGACATGAGTGGTGACAACGCTCGTTGCGAGATTGAGTCGTCGGGCCGCCGAAGAAAACCCGCCGTGTTCGACCACTTTGACGAACGATAGCATTGATGAGACGCGGTCCAAGGCTCGCCTCTTGGTGCTGCTGTGACCGAACAATTGTATCGCGGTGGAGCATTCGCTCGCAACGGATTGAGGGGAGGATTAATCTTCTCGACTTTCAGCATGCTCATGCTCCTAACTTGCTGAGGCAGAGATCGCGGCAGAGCAGGCACTTTGGCGGCAATGTTTCGTTTCTGTCCGCTATCCGATTGATTTGAGATCATTCAGCAACTGCGAACGGTCCTTTCGCAGTTTGGCAATTAATGATTTTGGGGGCCGCAATATCTCCTGGGCGCGAAGGCTTCGCCCTCCGGCACGAATCCTTCGGCGTCCGCCTCTAACCCAGGAGAAAAGGATGTCAAAGAAATCAAAGCTTATCTTGGCGGCTGCGATCGCGGTATTTGGTCTCAATTCTCAAGCGTTCTCGTTCAGCTCAAGCCACGGCACTGGCCACGAGTTGTCGTCCCATTTTGCAAACGATGGCGACGGGCGGGACGCTGGAATCGGGCATGACCCCTTTGCCGCTACGAGTGTGACAACAGGGCCGGCACACGCTGCCTCTTGCTCCGAGCAAATCGCAGAGTTGCGACAGAGCGCGCTTCGTAATCACCAAGCAACACCAGAGACGGTATGGCAAGCTCGGAGCTACGCGCAGTTGATGTTCGCTGCTGACCTGGCGCTGGCCGAGGCTCAAGACGCGGAAGGGAACAATGACGAGTGCCTTTTGGCAGCTCGCCGTGCGGAGCAGCAATTGCAGCCAGACTACACCGCCAAAAACTGACCGCCGATTATTCTGATTTCACGAACGCAGCTGCCAAAAACCTGAGACCTATTTTTGCCGGTACAGATCTGAAGTTATGACCAGCGGTGGATGAGCAGTTATCGCTCCACTATTCGCCTCGTCATTATTTAGAGCGGTAAATTGGAGATCCAGGATGACCGTCAGCTTGGAGCCATCCCGACTAACTCCGGCGAAGAAGCTGGACTCGCAAGACATTGTGATTGCCGATTTGGATGCACGGTCTCGGAATGGCCGTCAGCAATTGCCTCTTTTTCGGAAAGTTTTGGTAATAAATCGCTGTTTGCTTTTCGGCCTCGCGGCGGCCGTCGTAGCTGCAGGTCTTGGATTCGCGGCGGGACATTCGTTCTCTTCAGCTTCGCATCGCGTGCCTCCGACCGTTCCCGCGGTCGCGACAGCTGATCCGGGACTGCCCACGACCATTGCTCTGTCCGACGCAGAATCAGCGAATCTGCAATTGCAGGTCGACAAAGCGAAAATGGGACCGTTAGTGCGGGCGGTATCGGCGACTGGCAGCGTCGGATACGATTTGCTGCACCTTGCTCGTATCAAGCCACCAGCGCGCGGCCGGATCGAGTCGCTGGACGTGACGGTTGGAGATCGGGTGACCGCGGGTCAGCGGCTCGCAATTCTCGACAATTTCGAACTCAGTGCGGCCCAGAGCAAGGTGGCCAGCGCCGAAGCAGCAGTGAATCAAGCCAAGGTCCGGCTCGCCACCGCAAATGCTGATTTCGATCGTGCGACGAATCTGATCCGCACCGGCGGTATTGCACAGCGCGAGGTCGATGCCATTCGGGCCGCAGCGGCGAGCGCGGAAGCTGAACTTCGCACCCAGGAAGCCGAGCTGCGGCAATACCAGCAAGAGGAGGCGCGGCTCTTGCCTGTAGCCGCTCAGAACCCGGACGCGGGTTCTCCCACCGACCAGGCACCGCTCGATGCCCGCGGCGCTATCGTCGCGCCGTTTGCCGGCGTGGTTGATTCCGTCGCGGTCGCACTAGGAGACGTGGTCGATCCGTCGACACCGAGTTTTACCGTTGCCGATCTTTCAACAGTCTGGGTCGAGGCCGAGGTGGCGGAGCAAGATCTCGGCGCGGTGCAGGTCGAAGATACAGCGCAGGTGAGGGTAAGCGCGTTTCCCGAACGAGTCTTTGCCGGTCGCGTGACCTACATTTCCGATCAGCTTGAGACAACGACCGGCACGGCCAAAGTACGCTGCGAGGTCGCAAATCCGGACGGTGCGCTGCGTGTCAACATGTTTGCGACCGCAACCATCATGTCACCGCAGGGGGGCGACGCAATCCTGGTGCCGAGCAGTGCGGTTCAGGACGTCAATGGGCAGAGCGTCGTGTTCATGCCGACAGGACACGGCCAATTCGCTTGGCGCGCAGTTCATACCGGTCTGGTCGCGAACGGCCAGACCCAAATCACCAATGGACTCGCGGCCGACACGCCGGTCGTCGCCGACGGAAGCTATTGGCTCAAGGCAGCGCTAACCCAGTCCACCATCCCCAGTGAAGGTTGATGGTGCTCTCATGATAAGCAAAATTGTCGATTTCGCACTTGGCAACCGCGCGGTCATACTCGTTCTTATCGCGGCGCTTATTGCTGCCGGTCTGCTGAGCATACAGCGCCTGCCATTTGACGCCGATCCTGACATCTCGCCGCTTCAGGTGTTGGTCAGCACCCAAGCACCAGGACTCGCGCCATTGGACGTGGAACGTTCGATTACCACGCCGATCGAACTGGCCTTGCAGGGTCTACCGGGCATGACAAGCTACCGCTCGATCTCGAGATACGGTCTCTCGGTTATCTACGTGAAGTTTGCCGACGGCGGGGATATTCTGACCGACCGTGCAGTTGTCGCACAGCGCCTGAGCCAGACGGCGCTGCCAGCAGGCGCCGGCACGCCCCTGCTCGGCCCGCTCTCCGATGGCCTCAGCGAGATCTATCAGTTCAGAGTGGAGGGCAAAAACTACTCGCTCATGCAGTTGCGCTCGATCCTGGATTGGCAGATCGCACCCCAGATCAAGCAGATCCCAGGCGTTACCGACGTTAACGTAAATGGCGGCGAACTCAAAACTTATGAAGTACGCGTCTCGAATAGCGCATTGATGCGCTTCGGCCTGTCCATCGACGACATCTATAACGCCGTGTCGCAGAACAACCGAGCCGCTGGCGGTGCGACGATTGCTCGGAATGGCGAGCAGGCCGTGATCCGTGGCGAAGGATTGCTACAATCGATCGCCGATATCGGCGACATCGTCCTGCGTACCGGACCTGGCGGTGTGGCGCTATACATCAAGGACATCGCCACTGTTCTCGAGGCTCCGATGCCGCGGCTCGGCGCGGTCACCAGCGATGGCAGAGGGCAGACCGTCGTAGGCGTCGCATTGATGACGCTGGGCGAGAACACGCGCGTCGTCGCGCAGCGCCTCGCAACCGCCGTGCAGCAGATCAACAGAACGCTCCCGCCCGGAGTGAGCGTCGTTCCCTACTACAATCGCGCCGATCTCATTAATCGCGTGTTGCAGACCGTCGCCCACAACCTAGCCGAAGGTGCGTTCCTCGTCATTTTCGTGCTCTTCTTGCTGCTGGGAAATTTCCGTGCGGGTTTGATCGTTTCGCTCGCCATCCCCCTTTCAATGCTCGCGGCAGTTACGGCAATGTATTTCGCCCATCTCTCGGGTAACCTGATGAGTCTCGGCGCAATCGATTTCGGCCTGCTTGTAGACGGCGCTGTGGTCATGATCGAAAACGTGGTGCGTCGCCGCGCCGCGGCGCCTCACCACCCTGTGCCCGAGGTGGTGCGCGAAGCAGCGCATGAGGTGGCGCGACCGATCACCTTCGGCGTCGCAATCATCACGCTGATTTATCTGCCGATCCTCAGCCTGCAGGGCGTTGAGGGCAAGATGTTCCGCCCAATGGCATTGACTGTGATATTCGCGCTGGTTGCCTCGCTAGCGCTGACACTCACACTGATGCCGGTGCTCGCGACCTTTTTGCTGCGCAAGCCTGTTGCGGAGCGGGAAAGCCGAATCATCGGCCTTGCGCGCCGCGGTTACGTGCCGTTGCTCGCGAGGGCAATGCGCCATCCTGGGACTACGATCCTGGTAGCGACCGTGATGCTGGCAAGCGCCCTGGCCATCGGCTCCCGCATCGGCGCGGAGTTCTTGCCTCGCCTAGAGGAGGGCGCGCTCACCGTTACCACCACCAAACTACCCGGCATCTCACTCGAATCCGCGATCGACACTCAGACCATGGTGGAGAAGACGCTGATGCAATTCCCGGAGGTCGCGACCACCGTTACGCTCGGCGGCAGCTCAGAGATCCCAACCGACCCAATGGGGGTCGAGCAAAGCGACACCTTCATCATTCTCAAGCCGAAATCGGAATGGCGTACGGCGCAGACCGAGGCCGGGCTGATCGCCGCCTATACCAAGGCTCTGGATCAGAACGTGCCCGGCATTACGCAAAGCTGGGCGCAACCGATCGAAATGCGTATGGACGACCTGCTGCACGGTGTGATGGCAGATCTCGCGATCGTCATTCATGGCACCGACCCGGCGACGCTGCACAACCTCGCCCAGCAAGTGGCGCATGTGGTGTCTAGCGTTCCAGGCGCCGCTGATGTGGAGGTGCAACAAACGGTGGGGCAGCCGTATCTCCGGGTCATTGTCAATCGCGACGCGATTGCACGCCACGGGTTCAATGCGACCCAAGTGCTCGATCTCGTCGAAGCACTCGGCGGCCGCACCGTTGGCACCATGAAAGACGGCGACGAACAGTACAATATCCGCGTCAGACTCACCCCGCAGGATCGCGACAGCGTCGCCCAAATCCAGGCGCTGCGCGTCAGCAACGGCGCGGGCGCTTCGGTCCCTCTCGGCGAACTGGCCGATATTCGGTGGGAACCCGGCCCAAGCCAGATTGAGCGCGCGGAGGGCAAGCGGGTCGTCACGGTGCAGGCCAATGTGCGCGAACGGCCGCTTGCCGGCTTCGTAAGCGATGCGCAGCAGGCGGTGACTGACCACGTTCGCCTGCCCCCTGGTTATACTGTTTCCTGGGGCGGGAGCTTTCAGGACCTGCAGGATGCCATGGCACGGCTGTCGGGCGTCGTGCCGGTGGCGCTCTCCGTCATCTTCGTATTGCTCTACCTGATGTTCGGCAGCGCGCCGCTAGCTACGTTGATCTTCTTCAACGTGCCCTTTGCCGCGATCGGAGGAATCTTCGCGCTCGCGGTGCGCGGCATGCCATTCAGCATCTCGGCCGCGGTTGGTTTCATCGCGCTGTTCGGCATCGCCATCCTGAACGGCGTGGTAATGGTGAGCTACATGGAGGAGTTGCGCGCGGCAGGACTCGGCGCTGCCGCTGCAGCACGCCAGGCGGCGATGACGCGGCTACGGCCGGTACTCATGACCGCGACTGTAGCCAGTCTCGGCTTTTTACCAATGGCGATTTCGACGAACTCGGGTGCCGAAGTGCAACGCCCCCTCGCGACGGTCGTTATCGGTGGCCTGATCAGCGCCACATTGCTCACGTTGCTGGTTCTCCCCGCCCTCTATCCATGGTTCGGCCGAGCGAACCGGCCGATTCGCACGCTCTCACACAGTTTCACTTTCCAGCCGCAACCAGCAGAATGAGGATTCGTTTCTCAGAAGGCTGGGAGATTCAATCTCGTAATTGATGTCAGTCTCTCGAGGTGAATGGCGGTGATCGGCTCGATGTCGCTTTTCCTACAACGCTCATTCCCGCTTACGCGGGAATGAGCGGATTTTTCAACGCCGGCGCAGTCACCCCAAGCTAGTGCACCGGCGCTTCGTCCGCGACCAGCCGCAGATGCGGCGCGGTTGCCGTCATCAGGCTGCGATAGACGCTCAAATAATCCTGCGCCATGCGCCGCGCCGTGAACCGCTCCTCGAAGCGACGCCGGACCTTTTCGCGCGACAAATGTCCGAGCCGGTCGACCGCGCCGATGGCGCCGTTGACGTCCTCGACAATGAATCCGGTTACACCGTCTTCGACCACTTCCGGCGCGGAACCGCGATTGAACGCGATAACCGGCGTGCCGCAGGCCATGGCCTCGATCATGACCAAGCCGAACGGCTCCGGCCAATCGATCGGAACCAACAGCACAATCGCGCCGCTTAAGAATTCCGATTTCTCCCGGTCGCTGATCTCGCCGATATATTCGCAATTGCCGTTGGCCAGCATCGGCTTGATCTGCTCATTGAAGTAGTCCTGGTCGACTTTGTCGACTTTGGCAGCGATCTTGAGCGGCACGCCGCAATGTTCGGCGATGCGAATGGCCCGATCGACCCGCTTTTCCGGCGCAATGCGGCCCAAAAACCCGAAGTAAGAAGGCTTGATCGGTTTCGGCGCCAAAAGGTCGGCCGGAAGGCCATGATGCACGGTGCGCACCCAACGCGCTTGCGGCAGCGGCCGGCGTTGCGCGTTCGAAATCGACACCACCGGGATCGAGGAAAACTCATCGAACACGGGCTGGTGCTCCGGCAGATCAAGCCGGCCATGCAGCGTCGTCACAAACGGCGTCGGCTGCCGCGAAAACAGCGAAAACGGGTAATAATCCAGGTGACAGTGGATGAAATCGAAATCAGCGGCCGACTGATAGACGCGCTCGAGCATCAACATGTGCAGCGCGTTGGGATCGCGGACCGAACCGTCGAGCCGCAGCGCCCGCGGCCATACTGCTTCAAGCCGCGCCGATGTCACCGAATCGCCGCTGGCATAGAGCGTAACCTCATGCCCGAGCGCGATCAGCTCTTCCGTCAGCCAGGAAACGACCCGTTCGGTGCCGCCGTATAGTTTCGGCGGGATGGCTTCGGTCAACGGCGCCACTTGTGCGATGTGCATCGAAAAGTCCCTCGATTCTCTTGAGTTTCTCTTGAGTTCCTCACCCGGCGACTACCGACAACGTCGAAACCGCGAAAAATTTCAAATTGTGGACGGAACTTAATTTTTTGCAGTGCTTGGAACTTTTGTCGCTGGCGCTGCATTGAGATTGATGCGCCGCGCCAGGACGCGGCCAGGACGCGATCTCCGCCGAAGCGCCCGTGTGACATAGTGCAACCGAAATTGATTCAGATGCGCCATGCTACGGGAACAGGGAGGGTTCCGGGTCGTTCAGACGAAGGTGGGAGCTGCCGGGGCAGGCTCGCAACTTTGCCGATGGAGATGAGACGCGCATGGCTGAACTTACGGGTTACGCCGCTTCACCTCTCGCGTTCGTGCTTCGCTATGTTCGGCTGCGGCCAATCTCCCATGCCGTTATTCTCACCGCGGTGCTCGCAGCCGTAGGCTGCTCCGTCTTCACGCAATACGGCGTCAAGTTCCTGGTCGACACACTCTCAAACGGCGACAACGCGGCGGCCTGGACCGCTTTTTTCCTGCTGGGTGCCCTGATTGCCGCCGATAATTTGTTGTGGCGGGTCGCTGCCTGGACCGCCAATTATGCTTTCGTCGGGGTCACCGGCGACCTGCGGCGCGACCTGTTCAGCCATTTGATGGGGCATTCGCCGAGCTATTTTTCCGAGCGGCTGCCCGGCATGTTGACAAGCCGGGTGACGGCCACGTCCAACGCCATGTTTACCGCCGAGAATATGTTCATGTGGAACGTGCTGCCGCCCTGCGTGGCGACAGTCGCGGCAATCGCGCTGGTCTTGACGATCAGCGCGCCGATGGCGGCGACGCTGGCAGTGATTGCCGGCATCATGGTCTGCGTGATGTTCCGGTTTGCGGCCGCGGGCCGGCCGCTGCATCACGACTTCGCCCGCAAGGCCGCGGCCGTCGACGGCGAGATGATCGACGTCGTCAACAATATGTCGCTAGTGCGCGCGTTCGGTGGCTTTCTGCGCGAGCACCACCGCTTTGACACCACCGTCAACCGCGAGATGGCCGCGCGCAGGCGCAGCCTGTTTTACCTTGAAAAGCTGCGCATCTTTCACGCTGTTGTGACCATATTGCTGACGCTCGGTCTGGTCGCCTGGGCCATCATGTTGTGGCAGCGCGGCCAAGCCACCACCGGCGACGTCGTGCTGGCCTGCACGTTGGCGCTTTCCGTGCTCAATGCGACGCGCGATCTCGCGGTGGCGCTGGTCGACATCACCCAGCACATCGCGCGGCTGTCGGAAGCCGTTGCGACGCTCCTGGTCCCGCATGAATTGCGCGACGATCCACAGGCTGCGCCGCTCGTTCGGCGCGGCGCGAGCCTCAAATTCGAGGACGTCGATTTCACCTATCCCGACGGGCAGCGGATCTTTTCCGACTTCTCGCTCAGCATCTTGCCCGGCGAACGCGTCGGTCTGGTCGGCCATTCCGGCGGCGGCAAATCGACGTTATTTGCGCTGCTACAGCGCTTCTATGACGTCCAAAGCGGAGAGATTCTGCTCGACGGCCAAAACATCGCCCGCGTCACCCAAGAGAGCCTGCGCGCCGCGATGGCCATCGTGCCGCAGGACATCTCGATGTTCCACCGCTCGGTCATGGAGAATATCCGCTATGGCCGGCCTGAGGCCACCGATGACGAGGTCATGCAAGCGGCGTTTGCTGCGCGCTGCGATTTCATCGAACAGTTGCCGCAGGGAATGCAAACGATCGTCGGCGACCGGGGCGTGAGATTGTCCGGCGGTCAGCGCCAGCGCATCGCCATTGCCCGGGCATTTTTGAAAGACGCGCCGCTTCTACTTCTCGACGAAGCGACGTCCGCACTCGACACCGAATCCGAAGAGGCGATCCGCGAGGCGCTCGGCCATCTGATGAACCGGCGCACCGTGATCGCCATCGCGCATCGGCTGTCCACGGTGCGCAATTTCGACCGCATCGTGGTGCTGCAAACCGGCCGCGTCGTTCAGGACGGCCCGCCCGACGTTCTCATGCGCCGCGAGGGGCTCTATCGCCAGCTGGTGCAGCGCGAGATGAATCGGCTGACGCAGCAGGCCGCCTGATCGAATCCAATTTCAGCCGCTGATAATCGCACGACCGTCATCCTGAGGTGGCCGCGAAGCGGCCCTCGAAGGATGGTTGGTGCGCTGCAAGGGCCGTCGCCCTTCGAGGCTCGCTTTGCTCGCACCTCAGGGTGACGGAAAACACGCAAAGGCGCGACATTGGCTCGTGTAGTATAACCAACCATCCGAGCAACAGAGCGCCGCGCCATGGATCAGGTCACCAACCAGCCGCCGCCGCTCGAACCTTACAATCTGTTGCAAACCGACCGCGCGCTTGGTGCGGCGCTCGTGCGCGAGAAAGCCGGCTGGGCGGCGGACGAACTCAACGCACTCGGCAAGACACTCGGCGAACCGGAAACCATCCGGCTCGGCTTCGCCGCCAACGTCTATCCGCCGGTGCTGCGCGCGTTCGACCGTTACGGCCATCGCATCGACGAAGTCGAATTTCATCCGGCCTGGCACGCACTCCTTTCACTCGCGGTCGAAGCCGGGCTGCATGCGAGTCCGTGGGCGGCCCCGCGCCCCGGTGCGCATGTCGCCCGCGCCGCAGGCACCTACATGCTGGCGCAGATCGAAAGCGGCGTGTACTGCCCGATCGCAATGACCTATGGCGCGGTGCCGGCGCTGCGCCACGCGCCGGCTGCGGCCGCGGAATGGCTGCCGCGCATGTTCTCGCGCCAATACGATCCGCGCTTTCGCCCGGCAGCCGAAAAGACCGGCGTTTTGCTGGGTATGGCGATGACGGAAAACCAGGGCGGATCGGATCTGCGCACCAATACCACGCAGGCGGAATTCCGGGGCAGCGACGGTCCACGCCGGCTGTTTCGGCTGACCGGGCAGAAATGGTTCATGTCGGCGCCGATGTGCGATGCGTTTCTGGTGCTGGCGCAATCGAAAGGCGGACTGAGTTGCTTTGTGGTGCCGCGCTGGACGCGCGACGGCGAGCGCAACGCGATTCACCTCGTTCGGCTCAAAGACAAGCTCGGCAATCGCTCCAATGCGTCGAGCGAAGTGGAATTCGCCGGCGCCGAGGGCGAGCTGATCGGCGAAGAAGGCCGCGGCATTCCGACCATTATCGAAATGAGCAATTACGCGCGGCTCGATTGCGCGATCGGATCGGCGGGCTTGATCCGTCAGGCCGTGGCGCAGGCGATCCATCATGCATCGTATCGGGTCGCATTCCAGAAGAAGCTGATTGACCAAAGCTTGATGACGAATGTGCTCGCCGATCTCGCCCTGGAATCGGAAGCCGCAACGGTGCTGATGATGCGGCTGGCGCGCGCCTACGATGAGGAGGATGAGCTGGCGCTCGCTTGGCGGCGGGTGATGACGCCGGCGGCGAAATTCTGGATCTGCAAGCGCGCGCCGCTCGTGGCGGCCGAAGCCATGGAAGTACTCGGCGGCAGCGGCTATGTCGAAGAATGCGTGATGCCGCGCCTCTATCGCGAAGTGCCGGTGAACTCGATCTGGGAAGGCGCCGGCAACATCATGTGTCTCGACGTGCTTCGCGCATTGGAGCGCATGCCGGGCGCAGCGGAGCTGTTGTTGCGCGAGGTCGCGGCGAGCGCGCAGGCCGACAAGCGATTGCGGACCGCCGCCGGCCGCCTGGAGCGCAAGCTCTCAGGACGGGACTGGAAGGACGAATCTCAGGCACGCGTGGTCGTGCGCGACCTCGTTCTGGCCATGCAGGCCGCGCTTCTCTTTTGTCATGCGCCGGCGCCGGTCGCCGACGCGTTTTGTTTATCGCGTCTCGGCGACGAGCCAGGCGGCACGTTCGGCTTGCTCCCGCCCGGCATCGATTATCGCACGATCGTCGAGCGCGCCGCGCCACGGCCGGATTGACACCGGCCATTGAACGTCGCGACGAGCGGAACGGGCGCCAATGTCTGCGGTTCGCGGCTTAAAGCTGGAACCCCAGATTTCAATATCTGATATGCGGCAAAGGCGAGATGTTGCGCACCTTCGCGGCGCGTGCGCGCCGGAACCCGCCGCTCGGCACTCCGTTGAGATTGCATGGGCGCGCCGAAAATCGACCTTTGCGCGCTGTCACTACAAACTGGCGGAGGGTCGGCCCTATGCAGATCAAGAATTTCAAGGACATGTATGTCATCGAGCTTCAGGAACTCGCCAATATGGAGAGTCAGCTCGACGAAGCTTTAAAGCGGATGGCCGATGCGGCCACGCATCCAGCTCTGAAAAAGGAATTGATGCGGCACCGCGAGGAAACAAGGAGCAGAGCAAACGCCTGCAATCGATCTTGCAGAACCACGGCGCAAAATTGCGAGCGCATAACGATCAGGCCATGGAAGCGCTCGTGAACGAAACCAAAAAGATGCTCTCGCTCTTGGAAGGCGATCTGCGCGATGCCGGTCTGATCGCATCGGCGCAGAAGCTCGAACACTACGAGAT
>JBAQBC010000117.1:0-1655 GCA_049286035.1 Xanthobacteraceae bacterium | reverse complement strand
TCCTGCGCGGCGCGCTTGAAGCTGCCGCAACGCGCGGCCGCTTCGAACAGACGCAGACTGCTGAGTGGCGGTAGCCTGAGTGCCATGCCGCCAAGAACAGAAACAGATAATGTTTATTCCTTGTTATGACGAGTATCATTCATCGATTCATGATAAGTAGGTCTCATTCTCGAAGAGCAACTCTCAAATCCCGGGAGCGCCGCGCGCGTTAGGCTTTGAAAAACAATGACTTTTAGCTTCGCTGCTCATAATACAGACAGATTGGTCAGTACACTTAACACACGCGTTGGCGCATTGATTGCCGCCCGGATTTGCTGACAGTTTGCGCGCCTCCTAACCGACTAACCATTCGGGTTCCGACGTAGGACGTTTTTTGCTGCAGTGCGATGCGCCGGCATAGGGCGCGGCCGCGCCTCAAAATGTTTGTTTGATCGCGTTGGTTGATCCGCCGCTTTTCCTCACCCGCTGACAGGACCGGACGTGGTGCGCCCCGCTGCGGTGCCGACCTGTTCTCCACTGTTGTGTAAATTCCGTGAGTTGAATGGCTGGTCGTGACCGGTTAGTAATTCACACTGTTGATTTCATGGGGATGGGGTTCCCCAAAACCGCTCGCCAGAGCTGATGACCCCTGCCGCTTCACGCGCGGCGGGGCTTTTTGCGACCCGCCGAACGGCGGGTTTTTTCGTGGGCGCGGCAACGGGCAGACGGGCAGAGGAGAAAGTGATGAACAACGTCTGGTTCCAATCGGCGCTTTGGATGGCGCTGGCGCTCGTCGCCGCGACCGCATCGCTTTACATCACGATCTCGGCGGCCTTGTTCGAAATCGTCGTCGGCGCGATCGCCGGCAATACAATCGGCCTGCCGCTGAACGACTGGATCAATTACATCGCCGGCATCGGCGCCGTGGTGCTGACGTTTCTGGCGGGGACCGATATCGATCCGCACGTGGTGAAGCGAAATTTTGCTTCCAGCGTGACCATCGGCTTGATGGGCTTCTTCGCGCCCTATCTTGGCTGCCTGTTGCTTGCGCATTACGGGCTCGGCTGGCCGTGGCCGCAGGCGCAGATCGGCGGCATCGCATTGTCGACCACCTCGGTCGCGGTGGTTTATGCGGTGATGGTCGAAACCGGCTACAACCAAACCGAATTGGGCAAGATCATCCTCGCCGCCTGCTTCATCAATGACGTCGGCACCGTGCTAGCGCTGGGTTTGGTCTTTGCCAATTACAATTTTTATTTGCTGCTGTTCACGGTTGTCACCGTTGCGGTGGTCGCGATCCTGCCTTTTGTCATTCGCCCGTTGTTCAAGTGGCTCGGCGGACGCACCAGCGAGCCCGAGATAAAGTTCATCTTCCTCGTGCTTTTTGCGCTCGGCGGTCTTGCCAATCTGGGGAAAAGCGAAGCGGTTTTGCCGGCTTACTTGGTCGGCATGGCATTGGCCCCATTCTTTCTGGCGAACCGCGAATTGCAGCTACGCATGCGTGCAATTTGTTTTGCTTTCCTCACTCCGTTCTATTTTCTGAAAGCCGGCTCGCTGATCGACGCGCATGTCTTGATCGCCGGCGCCACTCTCATCGGACTTTTTCTCGGCATGAAGATGATCACGAAATTCTGCGGCATCCTGCCGTTGACCCGCTATTTCAGTTTCGAGCCTCG
>JBAQBC010000116.1:0-1534 GCA_049286035.1 Xanthobacteraceae bacterium | reverse complement strand
GTCACCCGCGAGGCAAAGGTACCCATGCCGTAGGCGATGCGGTCGGTCTGCCCGTGCACCACTCGAACCTGGCGATAATCTATGCCGAGTTCGTCGGCGCAGATTTGCGCCAGCACCGTCTCCATGCCTTGTCCGACCGAAGTCGCGCCGGTGACGATCTCGACCGTACCCGCGGTGTCGATCGCGGCATGCACGCAATCGAACGGTCCCAGTCCGCTCTTTTCGACGAACATGGCGAAACCGGCGCCGACCATCTCGCCGGCGGCACGCCGCCGCTTGAGGTCGTCACGAACCGCCTGCCACTTGGCCACGGCCAGCGCCTTGTCGAGCAGTCCGGCATAATCGCCGGAATCGTAGGTCATCTCGGTGCCGAGCGTGTCGAGATGCCGGGCAAAGGGCATAGCCGCTGCGGGAATAAGATTGCGGCGTCGCACTTCGGCGGGATCAAGCCCAAGCTGCGCGGCAATCGCATCCATCAGCCGCTCGCGCACGAACGTGCTCTCGAAGCGTCCCGGCGCGCGATAAGTCCCGCACGGGGTTTTGTTGGTCAGGCGAACGCGCCCGGCCATGGCATAGGCGCCGACGCGATACGGACCGAGCAGCATGGTCGCGGCGAGATCCGGCACGGTGACCGCGTGGGTGCGCACATACGCGCCCTGATCGTGCAGGAACTCACCGTCAACCGCGAGAAGCTGGCCATCGGCATCGATCGCGGCGCGGACGCGATAGTGCTGCTCGCGGGAATGATTGGTCGCGATCAGATGCTCGCGGCGATCCTCGATCCATTTCACTGGGCGGCGTAGCCGCAAGCTTCCAAGACACGCAAGCACGTCTTCTGGATAGAGTTCACCGCGTACGCCGAAGCCGCCACCGGTATGCCCTTCGTGCAGATGTACAGACGAGGCGGGCCGGCCAAGCATGCGCGCCAGTGCATCGCGATTCCAATGCGGCACCTTGGCGGCGCCGTAAAGTTCGAGCACATCGCCCGCCGGATCGTAGCGGGCGATCGCGCCGCGCGTCTCGAGCGGAACGCCTGAGTGCCGCCCGATCTTCAGCTCAAGCGCTACGATTGCGTGCGCCGCGGCTGACGCCGTCGCCACGTCGCCATAACCTTTGCGGACCACGGCCGCCTCGGTGGAATGGCCGGCGGAGAATTCGACCGGCGCGGCATCAGCCGTCATCACTTCCGGCAGATCCTCGATTTCGACCGTAACCAGATCGGCGGCGTCTTCAGCGATATAGGGATCGGTCGCGAACACGACCGCGACCGGTTCGCCGACATAGCGCACGCGATCGCGCGCGAGGATCGGCTGACGATAGGGTTCGAGACCCTCGATGCGCGTCAGCCGGAAATCGATCGGCGGGATATCGGCCACGTCCGCGGCCGTCCATATCGCGATGACGCCGGCGCTCGCGCGCGCATCGGCGAAATCGATCGCAACGATGCGGCCATGGGCATGCGCGGAGCGGACCACGCGCATATGCGCCTGGTGTGCGAACGAAATATCGGCCGCAAAGCGCCCCTGGCCGAGGA
>JBAQBC010000115.1:0-10243 GCA_049286035.1 Xanthobacteraceae bacterium | reverse complement strand
GTCCAAAGATGCCACGCCCCATGCACTTCCCCCACAACGTTCATCGGCGGCCTTCCTATCAGCGACATCCTGATAGAGATCGCGAACCTCTTCGTTTGTCATTACGCCCTTATCAATTAGCCGTAGTAGTAGTGATTGCAGCAGCGAATATGCTGTTAGACCAAAGGCCGCTCGATCCATTTCCGGCATGAGACTACAAGCTCCCGATTAGGCTGCTGGCTTCTTACTACGTAAACGAAGCTCTCCTAGCCTCGCGCACAATTTCAAACTAAGGCACTGCCAAATGAATTGATACGTTGCACGTTCGGAGATCGCGCCAAATAGGACGATCAGCCGACCGGCGTTGGAGTCCCCCGCGTCAGCTCCTTCTGCTCGCCGTAGAGCCATTCCATCCCCGCCATCGCGTCGTCCGGCGTGCGCGAGCCGAGCATGATGTTGCGCAGCTCCTTGGCAACGCCGCCGGCGTGATAGAATTCGCCGTAGACGCGCGCCATGATCTGGACGCGGCCGGTGCGCAGATAACGCACCGCCTGATAGGCGCGGAACGCGGCGGCGTAATCGCCGTCCATCTCGACTGCTTTGTCGGCGAGGCAGACCGCGTCCTCGACCGCCATGCACGCGCCTTGCGCCAGATATTGCAGCATCGGATGCGCGGCGTCGCCAAGGAGCGTGATGCGGCCTTTGCTCCATTCCATGACCGGCGGCCGGTCGCATAACACCCACATGCGCCAGCTTTCGATCTTGTTGAGGAGCGCGCGCACCGGCGCGCAGGTTTGCGCGAAACGCTCGTGCAGCTCGGCGGGATCGCCGTAAGAATCCCAGCCTTCCTCGTAGCGGTTGGAATGAAACACGGCGACGAGGTTATAGAGCTCGCCGGTGCGTAAGGGATAAAGCACGAAATGCACCTTCTCGCCGGCCCAGAATCCCATATTCCACCAGCGGTATTGTTCCGGGACTTCGGACGTCGGCAGCACGGCGCGATAGGTGATGTGGCCGGCGGGCTTCGGCTTGCCGTCGCCGACCACGAATTCGCGGATGGTCGACCATAGACCGTCGGCGCCGATCAAAGCGGCGCCGCGATACGCTTTGCCGTTTGCGGTCTTCGCGGTGACAGCGCCGTTTGCTTCATCGATGTTGACGATCTTTTGCCCGGCGTCGAGCTTGATCAGATTGGATTTGCGGCAGTGCTCGAGCAGCACATTGTGCAGATCGGCGCGATGGATCAGCGCATAGGGATAATGGAATTTTTTGCGGAACGCATCGCCGAGCGAAATGCGCGTGACTTCCTCGCCGGTGATGGAATCGAACATGATCAGGTTTTTTGGAAACACCGCGAGCGCGCTGATCGGCTCGATCAGGCCGAGCCGCTCGAACATCGGGAATACGTTCGGTCCGAGCTGGATGCCGGCGCCGATTTCCTTGAACGCGGCGGCCTGCTCGATCACCTGTGACGGAATGCCTTGCCGCGCCAGCGCCAAAGCGGCGGTGAGCCCGCCGATGCCGCCGCCGACGATGAGAACTTGTTGGTCTTTCCAGGAGGTCATTCGAATTTTTTTGCCTCGCAAATTTTGTTTCCCTCCCCCTTATGGGGAGGGGTTAGGGGTGGGGGTGGAGCGGTCGCCTTCGCTTCAGTGTCGCCTAACTACCCCCCTCCCTACCCTCCCCCACAAGGGGGGAGGGAAAAATAACCAGCTCTCCACTGAACACTCTCCCTGCCACGCAGGGGAGGAGGAAAATCGGAGCGCGCTATTTAACCGCGTAGCGCCGCGAGCACGCGCTCGGGCGTGATCGGCATCTGCGTGATCGGCGCGGCGCCGAGCGGGCGCAGCGCGTCGTTGATCGCGTTCATCACGCAGCCCGGCGCGCCAGCGGTACCGGCCTCGCCCGCGCCCTTGGCGCCAAGTTCGGAATCCGCGGTCGGCGTCACCACATGGCCGACTTCGATATCAGGCATCTCCGCCGCCATCGGCACCAGGTAATCCATCATATTGGCGTTGAGCATCTGGCCCTCCGCGTCATAGAGGCAGTGCTCGAACAAAGCGGCGCCGATCCCTTGCACGATGCCGCCGCGGATCTGTTCGTCGACGAGCTGCGGATTGATCACCGTGCCGCAATCCTCGACGCACCAATGCTTGAGCAACCTCACCTCGCCCGTTCTGATATCGACGTCGAGGTACGAGGCCTGCACGCCATTGGTGAAAGCGAACGGATAGGCGCGCGGCACGTAATGGCGCGTCGCCATGAACTCCGCCTGGAAGCCGGGCGGCAGCGTGTCGGGGCGGAAATACACGATGCGCGCAACTTCTTCGAGCGGCATCCGCTCGCGGCCGGTGTCGGCATCGACGACGACACCGTTGCGGATGTCCAGCGCCTGCGGATCGGCCTGGAGGATCGAGGCTGCCGCGGCGAGCACATTGCCACGCAAGGCCTTGCCGGCCTGCCAGGCCGCTTCGCCGCCGATGCCGGCGGCGCGCGACGCCCAGGTGCCGCCGCCATAGGGCGTATTGTCGGTGTCGCCGGTGATGACGCGCACCCGTTCGATCGGCACGCCGAAGGAAGTCGCGACGCATTGCGCCAGCACCGCTTCGGCGCCCTGCCCTTGCTCGGTCACGCCGGAATGGCAGAACACCGCGCCGGTCGCGTCGAGCCGCACCGTGGCGCCGTCCTGCGAGGAGATGCGCGCACCGCCGACGCCGTAGAAGGCGGCGGACGGATTGGTCACCTCGACGAACGATGCAAAGCCGATGCCGCGATAAATGCCTTGTCCGCGCAAACGCGCCTGCTCGCCGCGCAAGGCCTCGTAATCCATCATGCCCAAGATCTTGTCGAGGCAGCCGTGATGCGACAGCCGCTCGAATTTAAGTCCCGCCGCGCTTGTCGCCGGACATTTGTCGTCGGGCAACAGATTGCGCCGCCGGATTTCGGTAACGTCCATGCCGATCTTCGCCGCCGCCAGCTCGACCAGCCCTTCCGTCACTGCCGTGGCGATCGGATGGCCGACGGCGCGGTATTGGCACATCACGTTCTTGTTCTGAAAGACGACGCGTGCCCGCGCCCGGTAATTTGGACAGGTATACGGACCGCCGACCAGATTGACGATCTGGTTGGCCTCGATCCCGCTGGTGCGCGGATACACGGAATAAGGCCCGATCCCGGTCAGATCGTCGATCGCAAAAGCCGTGATCGTGCCGTCGCGCTTGACGCCGATCTTGGCGTTGACGCGATGATCGCGGGCGTGGATGTCGGTGACGAAGCTTTCCAGCCGGTCGGCGATGAATTTGACCGGCCGCTTGAGCAGCTTCGACAGCGCCACCACGGCCATCTCGTCGGCATAGATGTGGACCTTGATGCCGAACGAGCCGCCGACATCCTTGGTGACGACGCGGACCTGATGTTCCTCAAGCCCAAGATGCTTGGCGAACAAATTCAGCGTCATGTGCGGCGCCTGCGTGCCCTGATAGACAGTCAGGCGCTCTTCGCCGGCGTTCCAGTCGGCGACGATAGCGCGCGGCTCGTTGGTCACACCGGTATGGCGGCCGAACAAAAACGTGGTTTCGACCACGGCATCCGCTTCGGCGAAGGCTTTGTCCGGATCGCCGGCATTGAGCGCGCGTTCGAAAGTGAGATTGTCGCCGAGCTCGGGATGGATCACCGGCGTTTGCGCATCGAGCGCGGTTTCCGCATCGGTCACCGCGGGGAGAACCTCGTACTCAACCTCGACCAGCGCGCAGGCATCCTCGGCCTCGGCGCGGCTCTTCGCCACCACCGCGCAAACCGCTTCGCCCTGCCAGCAGGCGCGCTCGACCGCGATGGCGTGCTGCGGCGCCGACTTTATCCCCTTGAGATGCGTGAGCACGCCGACCCACGGCGTAATCACTTTCGCAAGCTCAGGGCCGGTGACGACCGCGACCAGCCCGGGCGCTTTGCGTGCTTGTTCAGCCTCGATCCGCTTGATCCGCGCATGGGCGTGCGGCGAGCGCACGAAGGCGACATGCACCATGCGCGGCAGCACGACATCAGTGACATATTGGCCGCGCCCCTGCGTCAGCCGCGCCAGATTCGGCCGCGGCACCGAGCGGCCGATATAGGAATTCGGCCGGTCGAGCGCGGTCAGACCGGACGGCTGGTCCTCGGTGATTTTCATCAGAAAAATCTTCCCTCCCCGCGCATCAGTTCGCCCTCCCCTGGAAGGGGAGGGTCGACGCGCGAAGCGCGTCGGGGAGGGGTCAGCGCTATCTTGCTAAACGTGACCCCCACCCGGCGGCCTTTAGCCGCCGACCTCCCCCTTGCAGGGGGAGGCGCAAGATTCGTGATCCCTGTGCCTACCCCTCCCCACAAGCGGGAGGAATTTTTTACAGAAACCGTGTCGGCCACATCAGCGTGCGCCACATGTGGGCGGACGGCGAATCGTCGAAGCCGAGACCTTCCTCCGGCTGGCGGAAATTGCGGCCGATGATGTCGACGAAGTCGTTGAGGTCGACCTTGGCGTCGGGATCGAACGAATAGATGTCATTCACGCAGATCAGCCGCGACGTCATGTAGTATTTGTGATTCCGGGCGCGCTCATATTCGCGCACGATGTACGGCTCGGGCTTATAATCGGCGCCAAAATATTTGATGTACATTTCCGGATATTCGTAACCGACCGACGGATCGGGAAAGAAGCGCAGCGCCTGGTGCGTACGCACGGCCCAGCTGACCTCCTCGTCGACATAGGGCTCGATCATCTGCGCGCCCCAATAACCGTGATCGGCGCGGATGAAGCTTGCCACGCCGATATCGTGGAGGAGGCAGGCGAGAACGACCTTCTCGCTATGGCCGCCCTTGAGCGCATGGGTTGCGCTTTGCAAAAGGTGATTGAGCGAGGCGAAACGGTTGTGGAAGAAGTCGATCAATGTCGGCTTCGCCGGCATTTTCGGCAGCCGCGGATCGGCGCCCATCAGAAAATATTTGTCCGGATTGGCGGCTTTGAGCGCCGGGCCGCTCGGCATCTCCACTTTGCCGTCGGCGATGTAGAACAACGTCGACTTGGTGGCGATCCGCTCGCCGAGGTCATGCATCATCCGCTCTTCGAGTTCGTCGGCGCGCGCGGACAACGTGAGCGGTTTGGCATGTTCATTCATGGTTGTGCCTCTACCTTTCGCGCCCGCATCTGGGCGACGGATTCGATCGCGTCGACGATCGCCTGGTAACCGGTACACCGGCAGTAATTGCCGGAAAGGTGTTCGCGGATCATATCACGGCTCGGCACCCCGCCGCGCGACAAAAGTTCTTGCGCGCCGATCAGCATGCCGGGCGTGCAGAAGCCGCATTGCAGCGCGTTGCGTCGCCGAAACGCGTCCTGCAGGTCGGCGATCACCCCGGAATCCGACAATCCCTCGATCGTCTGCACATCGGCGCCATCGCATTGCACCGCAAGCAGAAGACAGCCGCGCACCACCGCGTCATCGAGCAGCACGGTGCAGGCGCCGCAGACGCCTTGCTCGCAGCCGATATGCGTTCCGG
The DNA here is from genome assembly GCA_049286035.1 of Xanthobacteraceae bacterium. Classification (GTDB taxonomy): domain Bacteria; phylum Pseudomonadota; class Alphaproteobacteria; order Rhizobiales; family Xanthobacteraceae; genus BOG-931. Next base: position 4,738 of record JBAQBC010000115.1, on the reverse strand, counting down.
TCAGTCCGAGATCGTCGCGCAGGAAATCGACCAGCGTTTTGCGCGCCTCGACCCGTTCGCGAACGTCCTCGCCGTTGACGCGCAGTTCGACGTTGAAAAATCGGTCAGCCATGCGCTCACGCTCAAGGCGTGCTGTATTTGCTTCCGCTCATTCCCGCGCCAGCGGGAATCCAGTTATTCGCAAAACAACCTGGGTCCCCGCCTTCGCGGGGACGAGCGGAATATAAAGCTGATTCAACCGAGAAACACCACATTTAGGCATGTTTCACGACGATATCGCGCACGATGTCGATGGCGCGGCGCAACAGCGTCATCGAGGCCTCGATGGTGCGGAACGCGGCATGCGCGGTCAGCGTGACGTTCTCCATGCGCGCCAACGGGCTGTCGGGAGAAAGCGGCTCGGCATGAAACACATCGAGCCCGGCATGGCGGATCCGGCCACTCGCTAAAGCGCCAATGAAGGCCGCCTCATCGACCAGCGCGGCGCGCGCGGTGTTGACGAAGATCACGCCCGGCTTCATGCGCGCAAACTCGGCGGGCCCAAGAAAACCGCGGGTCTCGTCATTGAGCGTGAGATTCATCGAAATGACGTCCGATCGCGCCAGGAGGTCGTCGAGCGCGACCAGCGGCGCGCCGGGCCGCGGCGACCGGTTCCAGGCGATCACCTCCATGCCCATCCCGCGGCCGATACGCAGAACCTCGCTGCCAATGCCGCCGAGCCCGATCACGCCGAGCGTCTTGCCGAGAAATTGCACGCCTTCGTACGGCACCCAGGTGCCGGCGCGCACTTCGCGGTCCATCCGCGCCACCTCGCGGGATGCCGCGAACATCAGCGCAATCGTATGTTCGGCGACGGCAGTGTCGCCGTAATTCCTAATGGTGTGGACTTTGATGCCGCGGGCAGCGAGATCGCTAAGGCTCATGTAGCTTGCCGGCCCGGTGCCGAGAAAGACGACGTGCTTAAGCGCGTCGCAGCGGTCGACCAGGTCGGTCGGCAGGTAGGAGTGATCGTCGATGCAAATTTCGTAGCCTTTGAGCACCCGCGGCAGTTCGGCTTGCGGATAGGGTTTTCGATTGACGTCGATCGCCGGATCGTCGGGCCGCACGACCCGCTGCCAGACCGGCGCCAGCTGATCATTGCAATCGAGAAAAAGCGCTTTCATTTTGATTCCCCCCAGCGGCTCAGGTGCTCGTGAAAACCCTCCCCTGAAAGCGGAGGGACGACGCGCCAACGGGTCCGGCCCGAAGTGGCCGGCCCGATGACAGGCTCCGCGCGTCGGGGAGGGGTCAACTTGGTTGAGGCGTGATCACGACTGACCCCCACCCGGCGGCGTTGGCCGCCGACCTCCCCCTTCCGGGGGAGGTGAAAGCTTCGACGTATATACGCGATTGACGGTCGATGCCGCGCCTTCTAACACATCGCTCCCGAGGAATGGGGAGCACGAGATGCGTCTTGCCAGTTATGCGTTGCGCGGCCGCCCGAGTTTCGGCGTGGTTTCCGTCGACGGGATCGTCGATCTGCGTCCCCGCCTGCATCGCTTCCAAAACCTCAGCGAGGTGTTTCGGGCAAGAGCCCTCGATCAGGCCAAAGCGGCGTCCGACGGCGTGCGCCCGGACGTGCCGCTCACCGAGGTGGAGCTGTTGCCGCCGCTTGCCGCGCCGGAAAAAATCCTGTGCATTGGCATCAACTACGCCAATCGCGGTCAGGATTATAATGTCACCAACAACCCGAAATATCCGAGCATGTTCTATCGCGCGCCAAACTCGCTGGTCGGCTCGGGACAGCATCTGGTGCGGCCGAAGATTTCCGAGCAGTTCGACTACGAGGGCGAGATCGCGATCGTGATCGGACAGAACTGCAAGCACGTACCGGAGGACCGCGCGCTGGAGATGATCGCCGGGGTGACCTTGTGCAACGAAGGCACGATCCGCGACTGGACCCGGCACGGTCAGTTCAACGTCACGCAGGGCAAGAATTTCGACGCTTCCGGCGCAATCGGACCGTGGATCGAAACCAAATTCGATCTCAACAAACCGCTGCATCTGGTTGTGCGCAAGAACGGCGAGGTGACGCAGGAGGACACGACCGCGAGCATGATTTTCTCGTTCGCCGACATCATCGCCTATACGACAAGCTTCATGACGCTCAAGGCGGGCGATGTGATTTGCACCGGCACGCCAGTGAAGAAGACCGCCAAATCCGATCCGCCGGTTTGGCTGAAACCGGGCGACACGATCGAGGTCGAGAGCCCCGAGATCGGCATGCTGCACAATTCCGTAGTGGATGAGGCGTGACTGCGCCCGCCGCATGCGTGATCGGCTGGCGGGTCGAACATTCGCGTTCGCCGCTCATTCACAATTATTGGCTCAAGGCCTGCGGCGTTGCGGGCGAGTACCGCCGCGAGGCCGTTCCGCCGGATCACTTTCGCGACTTTCTGCAGTCGCTTGCAGCGCGTGGCTATGTCGGCGCCAATCTGATCTTCCCGCATAAGGAAGCGGCGCTGGCCTGGTCGGAACCGGACGATCGCGCGCGCGCTGTCGGCGCCGCCAACACGCTCTGGCGCGATGGCGTGTTACGCGCCACCAATACCGATGTCGAAGGCTTTCTGCACAATCTCGACGCCTGCGTTCCAGGTTGGGATCGCAATTGCGAAACCGCCCTCGTACTCGGCGCCGGCGGGGCGGCGCGTGCCGTTGTCTATGGTTTATTGGAACGCGGCACGCCCCGCATCGTTGTGATCAACCGAACACCGCGGCGGGCGCAAGCATTGCAAGAATGGTTCGGCGCACGCGTTCGTGTCGCCGCATGGGAAGAGCGCGACGAGTGGCTCGCCGAGGCCAGACTTTTGGTGAACGCGACTAAACTCGGAATGCCGGGGCAACCTGAACTTGTCCTCAACATCGCGCGTTTACCTGCCGGTGCGGCCGTCGCTGATCTCGTCTACGTGCCGCTGGTCACGCCTTTGTTACGCGCCGCGATGGCACGCAACCTGCGCACCGCCGACGGGTTGGGTATGTTGTTGCGCCAGGCGGTACCGCAGTTCCAGTTATGGTTCGGCAAGACGCCGGAAATAACCAATGAATTACGGGCCCTTTTGGAACGGGACCTGATGGTTCCACAGCCGCGAGCCCAGGAATAAGGCCGGCCCGACTGGGGTTCTATCCCTGAGCGCATGAATCCGAAACGAATCCGAAACGCATACAGGGAGGATGACGATGAGGTTGTCGAGAGTGTTGGGCGCAAGCGCCATTGCTTTGCTGTTTGCCGCATCGCTACAGCCGCAGCAGACGGCTGTTGCCCAGGGCATGATGCAGCAGACGCAAGCGGCCCCGCCCCCGGTGCGCGTGCGCGCGACCGTCGAAAAAATTGACGGCGGCGTTTTGACCGTAAAGGCGCGCGACGGGACCGAGATGAAACTCAAGCTCGCCGACAACGCACCGGTGAACGAAATCGTCAAGGCTTCCCTCGCCGACGTGAAACCCGGCGCTTATGTTGCGGTCACCGGAATGCCGCAGCCCGATGGCAGCCAAAAGGCCTTGGCCGTGTTCATTTTCGCGGAAGCCCAGCGCGGTCTCGCCGAGGGCTACCGGCCTTGGGACTTTGCGCCCAACAGCACGATGACCAATGCGACTGTCGATAATCAAGTCGCGGGAGTGCAGGGCCAAACGCTGACCGTGAAGTACAAAGACGGCGAGCAGAAAGTTCTGATAACACCCGCGACCGAGATTACCGTCGCCACCAAAAAGTCAGCCGCCGATCTCAAGCCGGGCCAGAAGATCTCGGTCTTCGCTGCCAAAAAGCAGCCGGACGGCACGCTGGAGGCGCCAAATATCTCGTTTGGCGATTACGGCGTGTGGCGCTGATGCGGTCGATCTTCATTCAGACATGAAACCGGCGCGAATGGCGATCGCGGCTGCGCTGCTCAGCGCAGCCGTGACAGGCGCTGCGGTCGCACAACAGGCGGCGTCCCCACAAACGATCCGCTTGCGCGGCACGATCGAGAAGCTCGACGGTCGCGCCGTGCTGGCAAAATCAAGCAAAGGCGAGGAGCTGACGCTCAAGCTCGCCGACAAGGTTCTGGTGGTTGCCGTGGTTAAAGCGTCCCCGGCCGACATCAAACCGGGATTGTTCATCGGCAGCGGAGCGATGCCGCAACCTGACGGTTCGCAGAAGGCGGTCGAAGTGCACATTTTCGCCGAATCCATGCGCGGCACCGGCGAGGGACACCGGCCCTGGGACGGCGCTCCCAATTCCACCATGACCAACGGCACCGTCGACGCCAGCGTTTCCGGCGTCGATGGACCGGTGGTGACCGTTCAATACAAGGACGGCGAAAAGAAAATCATTATCGGGCCAAACGTCCCGATCGTGCGCTATGAGATCGCCGACACCTCCGCGATCAGGCCGGGCGCCGCCTTTACGGCGGTTGCAACCGGCAAAGCGGCCGACGGCAGCTTCGAGGTGAGCCGCATCAATGTCGGCCGCGACGGCGCGTTGCCGCCGTAAGAGCCGTCCCGCTCTCCCTTGCAAATACCAGCGTTTTGGCACGGCCCTTGCTACGCCTGCACCTAGGCCCGCAAACAAGGAGACCCTGCCATGACATCGGCAACGACCCGAGCCGAGCTCACCGAAAAGCTGCTCGGCATCAAGCGCGAAAACGACTGGACCTGGAAACATATCTGCGCCGAGATCGGCGGCATGTCGCCGGTCCTCGTTACCGGCGCCATTCTCGGCCAG
>JBAQBC010000114.1:0-22320 GCA_049286035.1 Xanthobacteraceae bacterium | reverse complement strand
ATGCCTTGGATCAGTTCTTGCTCTTGTCGACCAGTGCGCGCTCTTTGATCCCGTAAGGGCTCGCCTCCGCGAGCCCGTCTTGGCGTAAAATGCCTTGGATCAGTTCTTGCTCTTGTCGACCAGTGCGCGCTCCTTGATCCAAGGCATCATCTCGCGAAGCTTGGCGCCGACCTTCTCGATCGGATGCTCGGCGAGCTTGGCGCGGGTCGCCTTGAACGAGGTCTGGTTGACCTTGTTCTCCAGCATCCAGTCGCGGGTGAAGCGGCCGGATTGGATGTCGGCCAGAACCTTCTTCATCTCGGCCTTGGTCTGCGGCGTCACCACGCGCGGGCCGGAAACATATTCGCCGTATTCGGCGGTGTTCGACACCGAGTAATTCATGTTGGCGATGCCGCCTTCGTAGATCAGGTCGACGATCAGCTTCACTTCATGCACGCATTCGAAATAGGCCATTTCCGGCGCATAGCCGGCTTCCACCAGCGTCTCGTAGCCGGCCTTCATCAGCTCGACCAGACCGCCGCACAGCACCGACTGCTCGCCGAACAGATCGGTCTCGCATTCTTCGCGGAAGCTTGTCTCGATGATGCCGGCGCGACCGCCGCCGATCGCGGCGCCATAGGACAGGCACAGATCGTGGGCATTGCCGGAGACGTCGCGGTGAATGGCAAGCAGGCACGGCACGCCGGCGCCGCGCTGATATTCCGAACGCACGGTGTGGCCCGGGCCCTTGGGCGCGATCATCATCACGTCGAGGTCGCTGCGCGGCTCGATCAGGTTGAAATGGATGTTGAGCCCGTGGGCAAACATCAGCGCCGCGCCCTGCTTCATATTGCCGTGCAGGTGATGGGTATAGATGTCGGCCTGCAATTCGTCCGGCGCGAGCATCATCATCACGTCGGCCCATTTCGCGGCTTCCGCCACCTCCATGACCGGAAGCTTCTCGCCTTGCGCCTTCTTGATCCCTTGCGAGATCTTGCGCAGCGCCACGGCGACGTCCTTGACGCCGGAATCGCGTAAGTTGAGCGCATGCGCATGGCCCTGGCTGCCGTAGCCGATGATGGCGACCTTCTTGCCTTTGATCAGGTTCAGGTCGGCGTCGCGATCGTAATAAACACGCATTTTTTCCTCACCTTGCTGCGGCCAAGATATGAGCCAAGACAAATGGACGAATGGGCCGGCGCTATCCGCTGCAGCTTCTAATTTCTGCTCGCCGCCGCGACAAGCCCGCTGTGGCGGGTTTCGCGCCGCGCCGGTGTAACGGCTTTTTTCGCCTCGCTGTCGAACTGGTCGCGGGCGCGGGCGATCTTGGCCTGATTACGCAAGGCCCAATCGCCGAGCGCCGAGACCGGCTGCAACAAATCGCGTCCGAGCGCGGTCAGGGCATATTCGACCCGCGGCGGAACGGTGGGGAAGACGGTGCGGTTGATCAAACCGTCGCGTTCGAGGCCGCGCAGCGTGAGCGTCAGCATGCGTTGCGAAATGCCGCCGATCGAACGGCGCAATTCGTTAAAACGCAAAGGTCCGCCGCCGAGCCGTGTCACCGCCAGGACCGACCACTTGTCGCCGACGCGCGCGAGCACATCGCTCACCGCGCGGCAGTCGGCAGGCAAATGCTTGTGTCTAGGTTTCATCGATGTGCCTCCTTGGCGGGCGCCGTTGGGGTCACCTATCTAGCCCTAGTTACGCATTGTCACTAGGGGATTCAACCATGCTCAGTTCATCGCATTTGCCGCGTATCGCCGTGATCGTCGGCAGCAATCGCCGTGATTCCATCAACCGCAAACTGGCCCAGGCGCTTATCCGCCTTGGCGCCGGCAAGTTCGACGCGAACTTCGCCCGCATCGACGATTTGCCGATGTACAACCAGGACAATGAAGGCAATCTGCCGCCCGAGGTGGTGCGCTTTAAGAACGAGCTCACTCGCGCCGACGGCGTGCTGATCGTCACCCCGGAACATGACCGCTCCATCCCCGCCGCGCTCAAGAACGCGATCGATTGGGGCGCGCGGCCCTGGGGTAAGAACTCCTGGACAGGCAAGCCCGCTTTCATCACCGGCACCTCGCCCGGCGCAATCGGCAGCGCCTTGGCGCAGCAGCATCTGCGTTCGGTCATGACCGGGCTGGGCATGATCCTGCTCGGCGGCGAAGCCTACGTCACCTTCAAGCCGAACCTTATCGACGAGCGTGGAAATATCGCCGACGAGAGCACCAATAAATTCTTGGCGGATTTTGTCGACCGCTTTGCGCACCTGGTGACGCGATTGGCGGCGGCAGTGGCGGAGCGTTCGGCGGCGTAGATTTGCTTGTTGTCATGGCCGGGCTTGTCCCGGCCATCTCGTTTGATATGCACCGTGCATCCAAGCGGGGTGCCCGGCGCAAGGCAGGGCATGACGGGGGAAATCACATCCCTTCCGGACCGCGTGCGATCGCGACCACGCCGGTGCGCGACACTTCGACTAGCCCAACCGGCAGCATCAGATTGATGAAGCTTTCGATCTTGTCGGAGGCGCCGGTGATCTCGAACACGAAGCTTTCAGTGGTGGCGTCGATGACGCGGGCGCGAAACGCATCCGCAAGCCGCAGCGCCTCCATACGATGCTCGCCACTGCCGCGCACTTTGACCATGGCCAGTTCGCGGGCGATGGCCGGGCCGCCGCTGCTTAGATCGACGACGCGATGCACCGGGACCAGGCGGTCGAGCTGATTTTTGATCTGCTCAAGCACCATCGCGGTGCCGCGGGTCACGATGGTGATCCGCGATAGATGCCTCTGGTGCTCGGTTTCCGAAACCGTGAGCGAGTCGATGTTATAGCCGCGGCCGGCGAACAGCCCGATCACCCGCGCCAGCACGCCTGGCTCGTTGTCGACCAGCACGCACAAGGTGCGCGTCTCGATCGGCTCGGTCGCCGTCATCGCCGGGTAGTGGGTGGTCGTCGTGGTGGTGCTCACGCGCTTTTTCTCCGTTGCGAATGGCGCGTTGCCATTCGCCTCATCACACCAGCATCTTGCCCTTTTCCGTCACCGCGTCCTCGACGCGGGTCGTGGCGTCGCCGAGCAGCATTTCATTATGCGCGCGGCCCGACGGGATCATCGGGAAGCAGTTCTCCGCCGGATCGACCACGCAATCGAAAATCACCGGCTTGCGAACCTCGATCATTTCCCGAATCTTGTCGTCGAGCTCGCCCGGATGCTCGCAGCGGATGCCGTGGGCATGATAGGCCTCGGCAAGCTTGACGAAATCCGGCAGCGCTTCGGTGTAGGAATGCGAATAGCGGCCGCCGTGGAGGAGTTCCTGCCACTGGCGCACCATGCCCATATACTGGTTGTTGATCACGAAAATCTTGATCGGCAGGTCGTACTGCACCGCCGTCGACATTTCCTGCATGGTCATCAGCACCGAGGCTTCCCCGGCGATGTCGATGACGAGTGAGTCCGGGTGGGCGAGCTGCACGCCGACCGAGGAGGGGAGGCCATAGCCCATGGTGCCGAGCCCGCCCGAGGTCATCCACCGCGTCGGCTCCTGGAAGTGATAAAATTGCGCCGCCCACATCTGGTGCTGGCCGACTTCGGTCGTGATGTAGGTGTCGCGGTCCTTGGTCAGCTCGTACAGCCGCTGGATCGCGTATTGCGGCTTTATGATTTCGTTGGAGTTGCGATAGGCCAGCGAATTCTTCGCCCGCCATTTGCCGATCTGCGCCCACCAGCCTTCGAGCGCCTTCTTGTCCGGTTTGGCGCCGTTGTGCCGCCACACCCGCAGCAGGTCTTCGAGCACATGCGCGCAATCGCCGACGATCGGCATATCGACCTTGACGTTCTTGTTGATCGACGACGGATCGATGTCGATATGGATCTTCTTCGATCCCGGCGAGAACGCATCGAGCCGGCCGGTGATGCGGTCGTCGAAGCGGGAGCCAACTGCGATCATCAGATCGCAATCGTGCATCGCCCAATTCGCTTCCCAGGTGCCGTGCATGCCGAGCATGCCGAGCCATTGCGGATCGGCGGCGGGAAACGCGCCGAGCCCCATCAGCGTCGAGGTGATCGGAAAGCCGGTGAGCTTGACCAGTTCGCGCAACAGATCGCAGGCGCGGCGGCCGGAATTGATCACGCCGCCGCCGGTGTAGAACACCGGGCGCTTGGCGGCGGCCATCATTTCGACCGCGCGCTTGATCTTATCGGCGTCGCCCTTGAGCTTCGGCCGATAGCCGCGGTGATGGAATTCGGTCGGTTTGAAATAAGGCCCTTTGGCAAATTGGATGTCTTTCGGAATATCGACGACCACCGGACCGGGACGCCCGCTGGCGGCGATGTGGAACGCCTCGTGCAGCACGTGCGGCAGATCGGCGACCGATTTGACGAGATAATTGTATTTGGTGCAGGGCCGCGTGATGCCGACGGTGTCGCATTCCTGAAACGCGTCATTGCCGATGAGGTGGGTCGGCACCTGCCCGGTGATGGCGACGATCGGAACCGAGTCGCACAACGCATCGGTCAACCCGGTCACCGCATTGGTCGCGCCCGGGCCCGACGTCACCAGTACCGCGCCGACCTTGCCGGTCGAGCGCGCATAGCCTTCGGCGGCGTGGACCGCGCCTTGTTCGTGGCGCACCAGAATGTGCTGCACTTTGTCTTGCTGAAACAGCGCGTCGTAGATCGGCAGCACCGCGCCGCCGGGATAACCGAAAATGTACTCGACGCCTTGATCGGCAAGCGCCGCGATCACCATTTCCGCGCCGGTCATTTCACTCATCGCACTCTCCATCTACCCGTCGCAAATTCCAGCCGATTAACGGGTAACAAATCCGGGTAATAAAAAAGGGCCCCGAAGGCCCTTGGTCGCGCACCGCCACGTCTCGCGGGTGGGCTTAGCCACCCCCGGCGGTGCGCTTCGATACGAGGATCAGCGAAACGAACGGACGCACGTGTCTGCCTCTGTTTGCTCTTATCCGAATGCGGGCGGTTATAAGCATTGTGTCATGGTGGGTCAAGCAAATTGCGGCAACAATCTGGCTTGCGCGCACACCGCCGCGTTCAAACCGTCGTTTGAAATCGTAATGGCGCGGTAAAGTGCAATCGTTAACCAATCTTAACGGTCACAGCGAGGCCGCTATTTCGGGCGGTCGCGGCCTTTAATTTTCCTAAGCCTGTTGCTGGATTACCGCAGTCGGGGCGTGAGGGTTCGCAAATAGCGATCACGCGCCGCCTTCTCGCTAGTGCCGCGAACCCGAAGTTCGCATGAGTTTACGGAGCCCGCCGATGCGAACTTCGGGTTCAAAAGCGGCACTACGAAGATAGCTTGCTAGCGTCCTTATCGATTCCGAAGTTCGTACGAGCGCGCCGCAAATGCTGACGAACTTCGGAATCGGGACACTGAGGAAGGGACATGAACGCAGCATCTCGGATCTGGGCGCGCCTGCGCCGCACAGCCGTTGTTGTCGTTGGCCTAGGCTTGGGCGTCGGCTTGTTGGTTGCGCCGGTCTCGTCGGCCAAGGCAGTGCCGCCGTCGGCTTCGGCGTTCACTACCAATGACGCCATTCTCAAATGGATCAATGGCTACCGCCACCGGCCGGATCCGGAGCAGTTGCCGAGCGTGGTGCGCGCGCTTTCAGCCATGCAAGCATTCAAGGCGGCCGAAAGCTCGGGCGCCTATATCGGCTTCATCGCCGGCGTGCTCGGCAGCAACGTGTCGCATGCCGAAGATCTGATCGCCAAAATGCTGCCGATCGATCCGGCGGATCACTGGGTGCTGGTGCGCGCCATCGCCTATTCCGGACTGCCGAACTGGCGCGAGCTCCTCGCGACCTTCGTCGACCGCATGGCGACGCGCCGCGCCATGATCGACAAATATCTCGACGGCAAGCTGCCGCGGCTCGAACAGATCGATTTCCGGACCGACAAGCCGGGCATGCTCGACAAGATCAAGTCGACGCTGCATTTCGGCAAAGAGCAGAAGAAAGCGGTGGCGCTGCAGCCGGCGCCGGAATTGATCGACGTGTTGTGGGGCTATTATCTCGCGACCGGCAGCTACGTGCCGATCCAGCGCATGATCAAGCTTCTGCCGCTCGCCAACGACAAGGACAATGTCGACAGCCTCACCACCGGCAGCGCCGCCAAGTTCACGCTCGCCAGCAATGCGGTGCGCGATTCCGATTTGCTGGCGATGCTGAAATGGGCCGACAAGAGTCAGCCCAAGGACGTCAAAGTCGTGCTCGATGACGTGATCGAGACCGCGGAGACCGTCGACACGGTGCACATGCGCCAGGAATCGCTCGCCGCGATCGAGGAGCTCAAGACCAAGGGCCCGAACTCCAAGCGCGAATTGTCGGGCTGGGGCCAGATCGGTCAGGGCGCGCTGTCGATGGGTTGCGTCGTCGCCGCGGCAACCGGGCAGATCGAATTGGGGATACCTTGCGTGATCGGCGGCGCCGCTTACACCGCCGGCCTGCAATACGTGACGCATTGATTCATCCCGTCACCCTGAGGTGCTCGGCCGTAGGTCGAGCCTCGAAGGGCGACGGCCGTTCATCCTTCGACGCTCGCGGAGCTTGTCATCGGGCCGGCCACTTTCGGGCCGGACCCGTTGGCTCGCACCTCAGGATGACGGACTTACGATCCAATTCGCTCCAGCTGCGCCTCGACGGCCGCGGCCGCGTGCTGCGGCTCGACCCATTCGAATTGCGGAAGCTGATTGCGGAACCAGGTGGCCTGCCGCTTGGTGTAGCGCCGCGTGTCGCGTTTGGCTTCCGCCACCGCCTCGACCATCGTGATCTCGCCCTTGAGATGACGGATCAGCCACGGCACGCCGTGCGCCTTCATCGCCGGCAGGTTGGGATCGAGATTGCGCGCCGCGAGCGCGCGCACTTCTTCCAGGGCGCCGGCCGCCAACATGGCGTCGAACCGCGCGTCGATCCGCAGCCCGAGCTCGTCGCGCTTCGGCATCAGAAAGACCTTGGCCGCGCCGGCGAGATCGACGCGGGCCGGCGTGTTGTCCTCGTGCCATTGCGTCAACGAACGTCCGGTCGCCAGCACGACTTCCAGCGCGCGCGTGACGCGGGCGCGGTCGCCGGGTTTCAGCCGCGCCGCAATCGCCGGATCGCGCGTGCTGAGTTCGGCATGCAGGGCCACGACGCCTTCGGCGGCGAGCCGGCCGCGGACCTCGCGGCGAATTTCCGTCGGAATCGGCGGCACCGCGGCGATGCCGCGCGTCAGCGTCGAGAAGTAAAGCCCGGTGCCGCCGACCACGATCGCCGGCTGGTCTTGGCCGAGCGTATCCGCCAGCGCTGCGGCGGCCTCGCCGAACCAGCGGCCGACCGAATAATTTTCCGCGGCGTCGACATGGCCATAGAGCCGGTGCGGCGCCCGCTTTTCCTCGTCCGGCAACGGCCGCGCGGTAATGATGCGCAGATCGCGATAAACCTGCATGGAATCGGCGTTGACGATGACGCCGCGGAGTTTTGCCGCGAGTTCGAGCGCCAAAGCCGACTTGCCGCTCGCCGTCGGGCCTGCAATGAGAATGATCTTGGACACGCGGTTGGCCGCTCCTAGCGCATGATCCCGAAAAGTGGATACCGGTTTTCGGAAAAGATCATGCGCAAACAATAAGCCCGGATCGCATGACATGTCTTACGTGGCAACGCTTATCTCGGCGCTCGATCGCCCGGCGGTAACCGAGGCCTTGGCCGTGCGCATCGCGGAAAAGCTGCCGCGAGCGCGTCTTGGCGCCTGGCTCCATCCAGGCGTCGCGATCGACCTCGTGTTTGACGGTCCGGCGGATAAAGCCGGCGTGACGGCAGGCTTGCTGAAAAAGCTGACACATGAACTGCGCAGCGTGATCGGCGCCGCACCGGTCGATGTCGTCGTTCAACCGCAGGACGGGCGGCGCAAGAAGCTTCTGGTCGCCGATATGGATTCGACCATGATCGGCCAGGAATGCATCGACGAGCTTGCCGACTATGCCGGTTTCAGGGACCGGGTCGTGGCGATCACCGCGCGCGCGATGGCGGGCGAAATCGCCTTCGCGCCCGCTCTTCGCGAACGGGTGGCGTTGTTGCAGGGACTTCCCGCCGCGACGATCGATAAGGTCATTGCCGAACGCATCCGGCCGAATCCGGGCGCGGCAACGCTGGTCAAAACCATGCGCGCGCACGGCGCCTATACCTGCGTGGTGACCGGCGGCTTCACCGTGTTCATGGCGCCGCTGGCGGCGGCAATCGGCTTCGACGAATACCACGCCAACACATTATTGACCGACAGCGCCGGCCGGCTCACCGGCGAAGTGGCGGAACCGCTGCTCGGCCGCGAAGCCAAGCGCGATACATTGCTAGCGCTGCGGCAGCGGTTGCGGCTTCGGCCCGAAGACACGCTGGCGGTGGGCGACGGCGCCAACGACATTCCGATGATCGGGGCGGCCGGGCTCGGCGTCGCCTTTCACGGCAAGCCGGCGCTGCGCGAAGCGGCCGGCGCCTGCATCGAACACGGCGACCTCACCGCGCTCCTTTACGCGCAAGGCTATCGCCGCGAAGATTTCATCGCTGACGGATAGGATACTTATGCTCTTGATACGCCTGGCCAAGGTTGCAGTGATCGCCGCGCTCGCGGCGTTCGCGCTCATGGTCGCCTACGACAACGTCTTCGATTACAATTCGAACTACCAGTTCGTGCGCCATGTATTGAGCATGGACACGATATTTCCTGACAGCGTATTGCGGTCGCGCGCCATCGATAGCGAAACGATGTGGCGCGCGGCCTATGCTTTGATCATCGCCACCGAGGCTTCAACCGGTCTGCTGCTCGCGCTGGGCGCAGCTGTTTTGCTCGGCCGATCGCGAGCGCCCGGCGCGGCCTTCAACCACGCCAAGCTCTGGGCGGTAGCCGGACTGACACTTGGGTTTTGCTTGTGGTTTTTCGGTTTTGTCGTGGTCGGCGGCGAATATTTCGCGATGTGGCAGTCGAAGATGTGGAACGGGCAGGAGGCCGCCTTCCGCATCGCCACAACGATGCTCGCCGCATTGGTTTTCATCAGCCTGCCTGACGGCGACCTCGCCTGAAGGCTCTGGCCGAAACCGAGCCGATCGCCCATCTTCTTAGGTGATGGTTTCAATGCTGGAACTGGGTTCCGTCGTCCCGGCGATGAGCAGCCAGCCTCAGGCTGCCAAACGGCGGCGCGTGCGAGCGTTCTTGCTCAGCGATCGCATCGACACCGCCAATCTCGAGCATAATGGCGTGGTCTCGACCGCGCCGGTTACCTACAAATTCGGCGAGGACGGTTTTGTCACTTTGTTTCGTTACGGCGTCGCGGTGACCCTGTGTCTCTCGCCCGAGGAGGAGCAACAAGTTCTGCGCACGCTGGAGCCTCGCCTCATACGTCCGATCACGCCGCCGGAGGAAGAGACATTATTCATTGAGCAGGCGCCCGATAAGGACGACCAGATTTTGCCGGGCGGTCCGCTGCTCCTGAAAACAATTACGCCGGAGCATTTGATCGTCATCGCCGACGCGCTGTCGAAGAGCGTCGTTCTCGCCAGGGACGAGCGCGAAGTCGCCGGCGTGTTCGAGATCGTCGAGCCGTTCGCGCGGCAGCTTGCTGAAAAGGGACGGATCGGCGCCGGGCGGCGGACGATCTTGAGGCATATCGGCAATGCGCTCCTGGTGCAGCACCGCCTTTCGGGACGGGTGGCGGTGACCGAGAAACCCGATGTGGTTTGGGACCGGCAAGACCTGGATCGGCTCTATGCGCGGCTCGAAGACGAATACGAGCTGAAAGAACGCGCCGAGGCCCTATCCCGTAAGCTCGAAGTCATCGCCGACACCGCCGAAATTCTCACCGACACGATCGACACCAGGCGGTCACTGCGCCTGGAGGTGATTATCGTGATTTTGATTGCCGTCGAATTGGCGATCGCCGGTTTTCAAGTTATCTATTCAATCGGTTAGCGCAATCGCAATCGCGAAGGCTATACTTTCGCGAATCGCCGCTCGTTTCGGAGGTCGAAAATGAATTATTTCGATCCAACGCTTGTGCGTCCGATCATCAACCTCATCGGCGCCGTCTCGGCGCTCGTCGCTGCGGAATTGTGGTTTCGTTCGACGACGGTCAGGATGCCGGACAGGCTCGACGCTATAGCCGAGGAATTGCAGCGCGTCGGACGATGGAACGCCTGGGCCGCGGGCGCGACATGCATCTCCGCGCTGTCCCAGTGTTTGCATTTTCTGTTTGCGTCGGCGTGACGGGGGAAATCAACTCACAAACATGCCGTCGGACTTTCCCTGTCGCACCATTTCCTCGCAATAGGCATAGAGCGCGTCGTAAACGATCCATTCGGCGGCATTGACCGCGTGATCGTCTTTATAGCCGAGATGGCGAAAGCCTTCGGCGATGGCTTCCAGGCCCGGTCCTTCGGGCTGCTGATACAGCGCGTTGTCGGTATCCGCGCCGTTGACGATCTTGCCGAGGAGGACGAGCGCGCGATTATCCGTCAACCGGTATTTTTTCAGGATCGCTTCGAACGAGCATTCCTTGCCGTGATGGCCAAGTTCGACGTTCTTGACGTCATAGGGAATGGCGTCGAGGCGCTTGGCTTCTTCCATCACCTTCTCCGGCGGCACAAAGACAAACTCCGCATCCTTGTCGACGAAGTGCTTGATCAGCCACGGGCACGCGACCCGATCGACTTTGACGCGTTCACGCGTTATCCATTTCATGGTTTCCTCCAAGCACCGTTGGCGGCGGCGCGATCTTCTGCCCCTCGATCGCTACAGACACAGGGCGTGACATTTTCAATTCGATAGCTTGCCACCGCCTCGTCCGCCGCGAAGTCTAAAGCAACATTCCGCGGAAACGGTGACCAAACGAAACGCTCCCGAAACTCGAGATCGGGTGCGTTCTCGCTAAGGCGCGTAAATACAATGTCGAAGTGACCTCCGGAATTGACGGCGCATTCCGAGGCATCGACCGTCAGCACTGCAGTCCAGCTGCGCTGCAGTTTGGGCGTCCTGATCGGCGAAAATTGCACTTCACTGAGCGTCAAAACCGGGCGGCAGAGATTTTCTGCGACGGCGGTTGTGAACCCAATTGGTCCGATAATTGCAGCCAGAAACGCGGCTGCGGCGGCTGTGCAGATGCGGATTGAGAGGCTTGCGTTCGTCATGGCGCTCCTGGCCCTTCACAGGGTGGAGCAGCGCTTGGACGAAGCACCTTGAAGGCCACGTCTTAGAAAAACCGGGCGGCTGCGGGGAGCCCGACGCTTGGTCATCTACGCGCGATGCCGGCGCGCGGCAAAGCATCATTTCTCCGGCCAGCCAGAGATTTTCTCATGATGTGCGGGCAATTAGATCGACTGTCAGCTTGTGAAAGGCCTGCCAACCGACTAACTTGATTGAGATTTTCTAATGAATTCGAGCGCTTGATCTCGGCCATGCCGCGGCGCCTGCCACAGCTTAACGCACTCAAAGCCTTCGAGGCCGCGGCCCGGCATGTCAGTTTCACCCGCGCCGCCGAGGAGCTCTGCGTCACCCAAGGCGCGGTCAGCCATCAGGTCAAGGCACTGGAGGCCGAGCTTGGCATCAAGCTCTTCAACCGCGAGCGGCAGCGGCTGAGCATCACCGACGCCGGCCGCGATTACCTTTCCGTCGTGCGCGATGCGCTCGATCGCATTGCCATGGGAACCGAGCGCCTGGTGCAGCGGCAGAGCTCGGGCATGCTGACCGTGAGCACCTCGCCCGATTTTGCCGCCAAATGGCTGGTGCACCGGCTCGGGCGCTTTGCCGAGGCGCATCCCGCGATTGACCTGCGGGTTTCCGCGACCATGCATCACGTCGATTTTGCGCGCGAGGATGTCGATCTCGCCGTCCGCCATGGCGACGGTGACTGGCCGGGATTGCACGTGATGCGCCTATGCAGCGAACAGCTGTTCGCGGTGTGCAGCCCGGCGCTCGGCGCCGGATTGAAGCGGCCGAAAGACGTGCTCAAGCTGCCGCTCTTGCACCTTGATGATCGCAGCCCCTGGACCGCCTGGCTCGAGGCGGCGGGACTCGCCGATAGCGATGCGCTGCACGGGGTAGTGCTCAATCGCGCCAGCATGCTGATCGACGCCGCCATCGACGGCCAAGGCATCGCGCTCGCTCGCACCACGCTCGCGGCATGGGATCTGATCCACAAGCGCCTGGTGCGGCCGTTCCCGGTCGCATTGCCGTTGGCGAAGTCTTATTGGATCGTTTGCCCCAAGGCGACCGCGGACCTGCCCAAGCTGGTGGCGTTCCGCGACTGGTTATTGGCGCAGGCGCGCGACGACGCCCGCCAGTTGCGGAATCAAAATCGCTAGGGTCAGCGGGCCTCGCGCTGCAGAATCTCGATATGCCGCGCCACCGATTTTTGCGTCACGTTCGCGCCGTCGGCGGCAATGACGCGATCCCAGAAGGCGCCGTAGATCGCATCGTAGCGCCAGCCCTCAAGCCGTTTGGCAATGGCGCGCACCGCCTTTTCGCCCAGCGGTATGTAATTGGGATAGCTCCACATGAAGCTGACAAATTTCCGATCCAACGTCACCTGCAAGAGATCGCCGGAAAGGAGCGCGCCCTTGCCGTCGGCGCCGTCCGCCCAGTGCAGCACTGTGCCGCCCTCAAAATGACCGCCGACGCGAATGAGGGTGACGCCCGGGAGGATTTCGCGCGTCGGCTCCGTCCATAATTGCAGGCAGGGCGCGGAGCGCATGATCCAGCGCCGGTCGGCGGCGTGCAGATAAACCGGAATACCGCCGAAGGCGGCGCTCCACTCAACCATGGTCGTGTGGTAGTGCGGATGCGAAATCGCGATCGCTTTGACTCCGCCAAGCGCGTTGACGATGTCGACGATCGCGTCGTCGATCAGGCTGATGCAGTCCCACAGCACGTTGCCGTGCCGCGTGCGAACGAGCAAGGCGCGCTGGCCAATTCCAAATGATGGCGATGTGCCGATGCCGATCAGCTCGCCCTCGCGGCGGAACGTCGCCATGTGCGACTTGCGTAACTGCGCCAAGCTCGTCCATTGTTGGCCGGTCGGCGGCACAAATTGCCGTTCTTCATCGCAGATCGAACAGCGCGCGGCCGGCGCATCGGACGGCTCGTATTGCGTTCCACAGGTCGGGCAGATCCAGGCTTGGTTCACGGCCCATCTTTTGCCGTGCAATCAAGGGCGCGACAAGGGCCGGCGCATACCCACTCGGCCAAGGATCCGTCCAAACGCGCACTGTGACGCAGGGCACGGCGGCACGTTCAATGGCACGATATTGGTTGGCATCGCCGGTCAAAGCTTCAATGGGGTCTGTGTCATGACGAGCGACGTAACCGGTCAAACCGAAACCGATATCCTCAGCCTCGACATTTCCGACGATGCGCTGGAGCGCGCCGCGGCGGTTGCCGATGGCCAGCGCATAACCGTCGGGATTTGCACCGACTGGTATTCCTGCGGCTGGCCGCTTTCGCCGGCAGGACGGGCGGCGCCACGCCGGGGTTGATCCGCCGACGCGCGCGGGCGTCAGACGCAGTCCGCAACGGATGGTCGCACTATTGCAGATTCAGCGCGACGAAGCGCGTATCGCCGTTGCCGTTGGATACCAACAGCACCGCGATCTTCTTGCCTTGGCCCTTGAGCTGATCGACGCGCTTCTGCATGTCGGCGGGGCTGGCGACGGCCTGATATTGCACCTCGACGATCACGTCGCCCGGCGCCAGCCGCTTGTCCGGCTCGGCCATGGCGACGCTCGGATCGACACCGGTGACTAAGACGCCGTTCACCGCGCTCTTGATCTTGAACTTGCGGCGCAGGTCGTCGGATAGTCCGGACAGTTCGAGGCCGAGCGTTTTCTGCACCACCGATTTGTCGGGCGGGGCTTCCTGCTTGGCGCTGGCTTCGACGACTTTCTCGCTGTCCTGCAGCCGTCCGACCGTGACTTTGTGCGTCTCCTGCTTGCCTTTGCGGATGACGACGACATCGACGACCTTGCCGACCTGCGTGTCGGCGACGACGCGCGGCAGGTCGTGCATTTCCTTGATATCGTGGCCGTCGAACGACACCACGACATCGCCTGGCTCGATGCCGGCGGGTTTAGCCGGCCCCTTGTCGTCCACACCGGCGACCAGCGCGCCGCGCGCCGGCGAGATGTTCAGGCTCTCGGCGATGTCGTCGGTGACCTGCTGGATGCGCACGCCGAGCCAGCCGCGCCGGGTTTCGCCGAATTGGCGCAGCTGATCGATCACCGCGACCGCGCTATTGGACGGCACGGCAAAGCCGATGCCGATCGAGCCGCCGGACGGTGAAATGATCGCGGTGTTGATGCCGACCACTTCGCCGTTGAGGTTGAACAAAGGCCCGCCGGAATTGCCGCGATTAATCGCGGCGTCGGTCTGGATGTAGTTGTCGTAGGGCCCGGAATTGATGTCGCGGTTGCGCGCCGAGACGATGCCGGCGGTCACCGAACCGCCGAGGCTGAACGGATTGCCGATGGCGATGACCCATTCGCCGAGCCGCAGCTTTTCGGAGTCGCCGAATTTGACCGCCTTGATCGGCTTGTCGGAATGCACGCGAAGGAGCGCCAGATCGCTCTTGTTGTCTTTGCCGATGAGTGTTGCCTTCAGCTTGGTGCCGTCATTGAGAATGACGTTGATCTCGTCGGCTTCGGCGATGACGTGATTGTTGGTCACGACCAGGCCCGACGCATCGATGATGAAGCCGGAGCCAAGCGAATTGATGCGACGCGGCGTCTGCTCGTTGCCGCCGCCTCCGCGCTTGTTCTTGAAGAACTGATCGAAGAACTCTTCCATCGGCGAGCCTGGCGGCAGGTCGGGAAGTTCGGTGACGCGCGGATCGACCTTTTGCGAGGTCGAAATGTTGACCACCGCGTCGATCACCTGCTCGGCGACGTCGGCGATATTCTCCGGCCCGCGCGCCGCCGCCGGCTGGGCCGCGGTCAAGCAAAGCGCCGCCGCCAGCGCGGCGGCAGGCATCAAGCGAATGGGCAGATTGCGGTCGAGCAAGCGAGCGGAAAAGCGATGCAACTTCAATGGATCAAACGGCATGGAGGCCGGGGCTCCTGGTCAGGCGAGGCATTGGAAATAACGATTCGGGAAGGTGCTCCTGTCGCGGGTCAGACGCAAGGCCGCACCGGGCCGAAGGATCAACGCCGAAAGATCAATTAGGGTTTGGATTGGGGCGGAATAGCGACTGGCCGAACGAAGGTGTGTAGCCGACACAGTATCGAGCAGCGTGCCGTCATTCCGGCGTGCCGCCTTGTCTCGCGGAGCCTGTCGTCGGGCAGGCACGGCCTGGAATGACGTCCGGCATCTCGTCTGTGATCTAATGTCTGCCGCGGATAACAATTTCCGTCGATTGCTCCTGCTGCTCGACGACGCCGACGCAGGTTCCGCGCCTGACCACGATGCAGCCCTTCCACTTCACCGGGTAAGGCGGACGGCCATGGTTGAGATCGGCGAGAGATCGCTCATGGGCTTCCGCCCAGCTCGGGCAAAATCGCGTATTGTAGGTCAGCACCGTCATGTCCGCGAACGAGGGCGCGACGCCGAGGCCCGTTAAAATCGCAATAACAAAACGAAATCTGCGCAGCGGGAGCATCCTCGTTGTCTTAATTCACATAATCGATAGCGTTGTACGGACGAGGTCGGAACTTACGTCTGTCAATGTGCATGACCGCAATATAGCGCAATGCCGCCGAACTGCGTTCGGCGCAATCCCTTCCTGGAACCAAGACTTGCACTCTTCCTGGAACCAAGACTTGCACTCTTCCTGAACCAAGACTTGCACCGCCGGGTTCGTCTTCCGGTCCGCGCGCGGAATAAACCTGTCGCCGGATCGATGGTCCGTAGAATATCGAAGAATCTTTTATTCATTCTTTGAAAGCGATTTTTGCGCACTTCGCCGTACAATTTCGCTGCCGGGCGAAATCACGAGTGGAGTATGCACAATCTGATCGCGCCGGATTTTCTTTACGCCGCGTCCGGGTTCTGCGTCGGCGCCCTGGTCGGCATGACCGGAGTAGGCGGCGGCTCGTTGTTGACGCCGCTGCTCATCGTGCTGTTCGGCGTCCACCCGGCGACGGCGGTCGGCACCGACTTGTTGTTTGCCGCCTCCACCAAGGCGACCGGCACCATCGTTCACAGCGCCGCGCGAACGATCGACTGGCTGTTGGTCGGCATGCTGGCGATCGGCAGCGTGCCGGCGATTGTTGCAACACTTTTTGTGCTGTCGCAGTTCGATCTCAAAGGCGCCGGGGCGCAGCACGTGCTCACCGTCACGCTCGGCGGCGTGCTGCTCGTCACCGCGTCGTTTCTGCTGGCGGGTCGAAAGATTCGAGAACGCTATGCCGGCCGCCTCAACAGCCTCGATCTGCGCCGCGCGCGTCTTCTGACTGTCGTGCTGGGCCTGGTGATGGGTGCCCTGGTCACCGCCACGTCGGTCGGCGCTGGCGCCATCGGCGTGACCGTGCTCTTGATCCTGCATCCGAAAATGCCGCCCGGCCGGATCGTCGGATCGGACATTGCACATGCGGTGCCGTTGACGCTCCTTGCCGGCGCTGGCCATTGGTATCTCGGTTCGGTCGATTGGGCACTGCTCGGCAATTTATTGATCGGATCGATACCGGGCATCATCCTCGGCAGCTATCTGGCGACGCGCGCGCGTGACGCCGTGGTGCGTATCGCGCTGGCCAGCGTGCTCGTGATCGTCGGGGTTCGATTGCTGGGCTGAAAAGACGTTTGTGCCTTCTACTCGATCACGCAAAAGCGAATAACAACAAAATTGGTTTGCAGGTCTTTAGGGTGTAGGCTCACTCCTTGGGGACCGACAGCTGCGCCTACTATGGGCCGCTGCGCGCCACACGCTGCCGGGCAGTGTGATGCGCGATCCCCCATTCCCGGGGGCAGGGGATATGGCCACAAGAAAGAGCAATCTCCGACTAAGTGCGAAGGATATAGTCTCGATCGCCGGCGATTTAGGGACCCAGGCGCGCGTATTCAACGACAATGAGGTTCGTCAGCTCTTGCGAGCCGCGGTTCAACGCGCGGGTACGCAAGTCGCTTTCGCCAAGCGCCATGGCCTCGACCGCACGCACCTCAACCAGGTTCTGAAAGGAAGAAGCCTGATCAGCACGTCGGTGCTGAAATGCCTCGGACTTTGCAAAGCATACACGATCGATCCGGCCGCAAATCCGGGCAGAACGGCCGAAGCGCGTTCCCTTGCTCCGGCATTGGAACAATCCAATGCCTGACATTCGATCACGCGAGCTGTGACCGAGGGCATAGACGATATCTCAGCGAAGCGTAATTAAAATGTCGTAGCAAGCGCGGTGTCCATGGAGGGGACGCATGGATCGCGACACCATTCTCAAGCAAATCGAACGTTATGAAAAACTGTTAGCGGCCGTCGGTGACGAGGCTGAGCGAAGGTCAATCCTCAAGCTTATTGAAAAAGAACGCGCCAAGCTTGAAGAAGAGAATCGAAGAGCAGGCGAATCCAAATAGTGGAACCGACGAGCACCCGGCAAACCTAGTTTGTCCCTGAAATTTATTTCGCTTCAGCCGCGCACCAGCCAGACGATGAGCACGCCGATGATCGCCGAAACGATGCCGGCGAGCCGCAGCTGACCGTTCGGCGCGGCGAGCACGGTCTTCATCATATGTTTGGCGCCGCCGGGAAAAGCGGCCAGCACCAGCCCTTCGAGCGCAAAGAACAGGCCCAACGCCACGATAAAGTCCGACATCGGCGGTCTGTGCCCGGCGGCTTTCGTTATTTGTTAGCGCTGCGCGCGCGGCGGCGGACTGGGAGCCGATGGAGCCGATGGCGACGCCGCGCCCGCCGGCGCAGCGGCGGCCGCGGCACTATCCCGCGTCGCTTTGCCGGTCGGATCGCCGAAGAAGCGGAAGAAGTCGGAATCCGGGCGGAGCACGAAATGTGTGTCGCTATGCTGCATGCCGCGCTCATAGGCCTGCATGGTGCGATAGAAGCTGAAGAAGTCGGTGTCCTTGCCATAGGCGTCGGCGAAGATTCGGTTGCGCTCGGCGTCGCCCTGGCCGCGAATGCTTTCGGCCTGCGAAGTGGCTTCGGCGAGCAGCACCGTGACGTCGCGGTCCGCCCTGGCGCGGATTTCCTGGCTCTTCTGGCTGCCCTGGGCGCGGAACTCGGCGGCCTCGCGCTGCCGCTCGGTTTGCATGCGCTGATAGACCGCCTGGCTGTTCTGTTCCGGAAGATCGACGCGGCGAATGCGGACGTCGACGACCTCGATGCCGAATGGCTGCGCGTCGCGATTGAGCTGTTCGCGCATCTGCATCATCAGCGCCTCGCGGCGGTTGCGCACCGCGTCGGCGAGCGTCGCCGCGCCGAGCACGCGGCGCAAGGCCGAGTTCAAGAGAATCGAAAGCTGCGAACTGGCGCCGTCCGGACCGACCGTCTGATAGAACTTCAGCGGATCGGTGATGCGATAGCGCGCGAAGGCGTCGACCACCAGCCGTTCGCCGGCCTGTGCGGCACGTGGGACACCGGCATCCGACCTGTCCTGGCTCGAGGCGATCACCTCTTGCGCCGGCGATTCGATGGCCAGTATGCGCTTGTCGATATAGATGACAGCGTCGATGAACGGGATCTTGGCATTCAATCCCGGTTCGGTGATGACGCGCACCGGCTGGCCGAGCCGCACCACCAAAGCCTGCCTAGTCTGATAGACGGTGAAAAAAGTGCTGTAGGCGACAACGAGCGCGATCAGCAGCACCAATGCAAGCGCGCCGCCGGCGAGACTAAGTCTCATTAGTTGCCTCCCGTCGGCTGCTGTTGTTGACCCGAACGTTCGCGCGGCAAGCTTTGCAGCGGCAGATAGGGCACGACGCCCGACTGCCCGCCGGCGTCGATGATGGTCTTGTCGGTGCCACCGAGCACCCGCTCCATGGTTTCGAGATAGATTCGCTGCCGCGTCACATCCGGCGCTTTCTTGTACTGCTCGTAGACCTGGCTGAAGCGCGAGGCCTGGCCCTTGGCTTCGGCGACGGTCTGTTCGCGATAGGCTTCGGCGTCCTGGGTGATCTTGGCGGCGCGGCCGCGCGCTTCCGGCACGACTCTGTTGGCATAGGTCTGCGCTTCGTTCTGCGCGCGCTCGAGATCGGAGCGCGCCGCCTGCACGTCGCGGAAGGCGTCGAGCACTTGCGTCGGCGGATCGACCTTCTGCAATTGCACCTGCTGCACCACGACGCCGGCGCCGTAATCGTCGAGCGTCTTCTGCATGCTTTCCTGCACCGCGGTTTCGATGGTTTGCCGCGCGCCGGTGAGAATGGCCTGAATGTTGGAATGCCCGATTACTTCGCGCATCGCGCTCTCGCCGACCGCCTTCACGGTGCCCTCGGGCGCTTGCACGTTGAACAAGTAGTCGCCGACGTGGTCCGGCTTGACCTTCCACAACACCGAGAAGTCGACGTCGACGATGTTCTCGTCGCCGGTCAGCATCAAGGCCTCTTCCGGCACGTCGCGCATCGTTGAGCCGCGGCGCAGATCGAAACCGATGTCGATCTTGTTGACGCGCAGCGCCTGCGGCGTGAGCGCACTCTCGATCGGATAGGGCAGGTGATAATTCAGCCCGGGCGGCACTTCGCGCACGAACTTGCCGAAGCGGAGCACTACGCCAAGCTCATCGGGCTCGACGCGGAAGAATCCGGAAAAGCCCCACAACACCACCGCCGCCACTGCGATCAAGGCGAAACCGCGGCCGCCGAGATTGCCGGGCATCAGCCCGCGCAACCGGTCCTGGCTCCTGCGCAAGAATTCTTCGAGATCGGGCGGCTTGGGGCCCTGCGATTGCGGCCCTGAACCCCACGGTCCGCGCGGTCCGGACCCCCACGGACCGCCGGTCTGATTGCTCCACGGCATGACATTACTCCTTACCACCGGCGGTGGCCGCCAGGGGGCACATTTGGCTGCCGGGGTTATAGGGGAGCGGCTTTAAGCTTACAACGCGCAGTTATGCCGCGGTGTGGCCAGCATTAACGGCACGGTCATATGTGACAAAGGCAAAGGCCGCGTCGTCTTGCGGCCCGGGCTTGTGTTCGTTGCGCGCAGTTTCGCGCCAGACTTTTGCATCGATGGCGGGAAAGCGGGCATCACCGTCCACGCGCTTGTGCACTTGCGTGATGACGAGCCGGGTGGCGAGCGGCAGCGCTTGCGCATAAATGTCGGCGCCCCCGGCGACGATGATGGCGCCGGCGTTGCGTCGCAAGGCATCGCCGCGCGCGGTTTCCAGCGCGGCGTTGAAATTTGGCGCGACCACGATTCCAGGCGCGCTGAAATTCTCGTCGCGACTGATCACCACCGTGCTGCGGCCGGCAAGCGGCTTGCCGATCGACTGGTAGGTCTTGCGGCCGAGCACCACCGGCTTGCCCATGGTGAGTGCGCGGAAATGCGTCATGTCTGATTTCAATCGCCACGGCAGCGCATTGCCGCGGCCGATGACGCCGTTCTCGGCCACCGCGGCGACTATAATAATGTCCAATTTCAACGAACGCAGTTACTTCTTCGACTTCTTTGGCTTGCATGTGGCCGCGGGGCACGCGCCGCCCGGCCGGTAGCAGGGGAAGACGTCCTGAAACATCTTGCCCTCATAGGAGCATCGCTTGACGGTCACCCACCCGGTGAATTGGCTGACCTTGTCGGGCTTGTCCGTGCAGGCCTGACCGACGCTGCAGAGCGGCTCTTTTGCTTTGTGCGATTTCTTTGCGAACGACGGCGACGGCAAGAACGAGATCGCGACCGCCGTAGCTGCGGCCGCGACAATGAGCTTTCTGATCGTATCCATGGGCTCTTTACCCCCCCTCGCGAAGGTCCTGGCCATGTTGCTGGCCGGAACGCCTCCGCTCGGACGCCATTTTAGCATAAAATCGCTTCGTCCCGCAGGTGGGACAAGCCCGGCCATGGCGCCGTCGTGAAAACGCAATCTCTACACCGCGACCGCGGCCTTGATGTGCGGGTGCGGTTCGTAGCCTTCGAGGACGAAATCCTCGTAAGTCAGCGCGAACAGATCCTTCGCCGCCGGATTGATGCGCATGGTCGGCAATGGCCGCGGCTGACGCGTGAGCTGCAGCCGCGCCTGCTCGAGATGATTCAAATAAAGATGCGCGTCGCCAAGCGTGTGGATGAAGATTCCGGGTTCGAGTCCGGTCACTTGCGCCACCGCCATGGTCAACAGTGCGTAGGAGGCGATGTTGAACGGCACGCCGAGAAACACGTCGGCCGAGCGCTGATAGAGCTGGCATGACAGCGCGCCGCTGGCGACATTGAATTGGAACAGGCAGTGGCAGGGCGGCAGCGCCATGCCTTCGATTTCGGCCGGATTCCAGGCGGTCACGATCAGCCGGCGCGAATTGGGATTGCGGCGGATTTCATCGACGACATTGGCGATCTGATCGATGCATCGCCCGTCCGCTGCCGGCCACGAGCGCCACTGGTGGCCGTAGACCGGACCGAGATCGCCGTTTTCGTCGGCCCATTCGTCCCAGATGCGCACGCCATGCTCGTTGAGATATTTGATATTGGTGTCGCCGCGCAGGAACCAGAGCAGCTCGTAGACGATCGATTTGACGTGCAGCTTTTTGGTGGTGAGGAGCGGAAAACCGCGCTGCAGATCGAACCGCATCTGATGGCCGAAGATCGCGCGCGTGCCGACGCCGGTGCGGTCGCGTTTTTCGACGCCCTCGCTGAGCACGCGTTCCATCAGGTCGAGATATTGGCGCATCGGGCTTTGTGGTTCCGGCCGATTCGTTATGGCCCAAGTCTAAAGCATGATCCCGAAAAGTGGATACCGGTTTTCGGGAAAGATCATGCTCAAACAACAAGCTAAAGCGAAACGCCGAATCAACCCAAAATCATTTCGCTTTAGCGTCAAATGAGCGGCGGACGAAGCGAGCGCAAGGTCCGCCCAACCCTGCCAACCTTGCGAAATCGGATGGAAATACACGCCTATGCGCGGCCGTCCCCCCACACCCCAGCCGCCCAGTCCCCTGAGGAGGCCCCGCACTAGATCCGCCTCATGTCCGCTTGACCTCCGAAAGTGGACTCACGCGGCTCACTGGACCGCCTTCGCAGCGACAACGGTTTCAATTTGCTGGCTCGGGCTTTGTTGTCGCCGTTGTCGCTGAATTCGCGCCGCGTTGCTGCGTTGTCGAATCAGTTGAGGCGACTTGCGTTGGTGAGCCGGACTTCGATTTTGAACAAGCCGCCAAAAAATTTGCTTGCCAGCGAGCCATCGTTGTCGGCCCAAGGGACGGCTGGCAGCTGCGGCAGGTCGAGAGCCCCATTCGG
>JBAQBC010000113.1:0-1596 GCA_049286035.1 Xanthobacteraceae bacterium | reverse complement strand
GCCTGCATTCAATCCCCCACATAAGGCGGGAAAGCATTGTTCAGCATTTTGTTCAGAAGAAGAAGGAATTCCGACCAGCAGTGGCCTTTTCCCGGAACTCTGACTCTGAGGCTAAAAAAGTCTTAATGCGGCGTCGAACTTGCGCGCGCGATTTGGCCGATGACTGTTTAATCCAGAACAACACGACGCGGCGAGGGGCGCCCGTGAGTTGCGAGATTTGCGTGAGCGCGGCGCGTGACCTTAAAGTCTTAAAAGGCGCTCGGCGCGATGATCACGCCTAGTCTAGGATCGCTCGCGTCACCGATCTTGATCTTCTGATCGGGTGGCGGAGAAATCATCCCTACCCTCGTCAACGTAACTTCAAATCCCTTGGTCTTCAGATACTCGGCGTATTGGCCGGCGACCCCCCAATCAGCAGGAGAGCCTACGGCCACAACGTCGATCGGTTTGCCGCTGGGAAGCTTGCCAACCAACTGGTCGGCTATTGCGGGGTCGAATGCCAAGCTGGGCGCATTGTTGATGACTGGTGGGTTTTGAGTCTCTGGATTCTGGTGCCCGATGGCCAGCCACCATCTAATCCCGACCAATGCAATTAGGATGAGTGCAACGCTACCAGCAGCACGAATAGCGAGGCGCATCTCGCAAACCCTTCCACGAATCAGGCGCAGATCGCGGTGATATCACGAACAACAGGCAATAACAGGTGCAATAAATGGAATTGACGAAAACTGACAACTCAGGGCGGTGGAAACCACGCGAGAGCGGAAACCTGCAGGGCCGGCCTGTCGGAAGTCGCAATCAAGCGTTCGTCGAGATTCCTTGAACGGTTGGCGCTCGTCCGGCCGCAAAGTCTTTGCCGACGGACTGGTAGCGAGGAAAATCTCCTCGATCGGCGACAGCTGGGACTGCCAATCCGGCTCATCCATCAAGCCGACGACGCGCATGATAAAGGACATCGCATCACCGGGAGAAAGTTAGCAAAATAGCAATGCCGAGACGATCCAAAGGCATGGCGGTCGCCAGCTAGGCACGCCCAACAAGAAGACAGCCCTCGTAAATGCAGTCTTTGATGCTGCGACTTCCAACGCGAGCCTATCGCCGATTCTGGGAACGCCGTGGATTTCGTTTTTTGTGGCTGGCTGGTGTCTAGGCGCGACGCCGCCCCGCCGGGTGCAAAAGGGGCGGCAATCGGCCGGGCGTCGGTTCGTCAGTTATGAGTCGCCGCCTCGGGATTGGGCGGGAAGGCGGCGTTGGTGGCCGTTCCGCGCAGCAGGTCCAGCGCCATTTTGATCGCTCTATCGTCCGACTCATCGGGAGGCACATAGGACTGCGAGCCGGTCTGCTCGGCACCCTCGGCTTTGAGGTGGCCGCGCAGCGATGCTTCGCCCTTGGTGTCGATCTGAGCCTTCATGTTATCCGGAACGTCCTGCAGGACTTCGATGTCTGGCGTGATGCCCGTGGCCTGAATTGAGCGCCCCGACGGCGTGTAGTACCGCGCCGTGGTCAGCCGTAGCGCGCCGTTGCCGCCGCCGAGCGGAATGATCGTCTGCACCGATCCTTTGCCGAACGATCGCGTGCCGATGACGGTGGCGCGCT
>JBAQBC010000112.1:0-18579 GCA_049286035.1 Xanthobacteraceae bacterium | reverse complement strand
CAGTATCCCACCCGCGACGAGGCCCGGCGCATCACAGCCAACGTCGCGAAGCAAAGGACCTGCCCTGGCCGTGGCCGCCTATGCGTTCGCTGTGCAGTATCAGGTGCCCCGGCAGGACACAGCGACGGGATTTGTCGGCGTAGACCTTTTAGCAGGCAGCCCAATTTCACGGCGCCGACTAGAGACCAAACCGCTGAATCGAAGCTCGCCCGTGGGAAGATCGCGCGCTCGCGATCGAAGCGGGTACGAGAAGTCATTGCTACGCGCGGATATGATTTTCGGGAACGACGGCAGCCGACGCGGTGGCGACGATCAGCTTGTCTGGGAGAAGGGTGGCTATGGGTCGTCACGTATCTGCGATCCTGTCATCCCGAGCGAAAATTAAACTGAAAATTCAATGGTATATGTGTTCGCAGTTTTATTCTGACTGGCGCGCCATTTTCATTTACCAAATTTGCAGTCTGCGACGCGGTCCGGTTCGTGGAGCGCGCCTTTCGCCTGAAGCGACGATGGCGGCGCGCAGCGATATTGCACGCAGCGCGCGTGTGGTGCGACGCTTGGCACCGGCAAACTGCCATGATAGCCTTTTTTATCGCTCAATGCCTTGAGCCAATGAGAGTTCTAGCCGGCTAGCAGCGCGGCGAAGGGGCGCGCGCTGCGCGGCTTCCGGGATCACGAGAAAGGATGCGCCATGGCGCAGAAACCGAGTGCCTCCATGAGTTCTGATTCCATGAGTTCTGGTACCGATGCCACGGGGTCGGCCGCCGCTGACGCGCCCGAACAGCGCGATCAGACCGCGTCCAAGCTGGTCGATCGATTTGCCATCTGGTCCGGAGTCGCCGGCCTTGTGCCGCTGCCAATCGTCGATGTGCTTGCGGTCGGCGGCCTGCAACTGCAGCTGCTGCGCCGGCTGTCGCAAATCTACGACGTGGACTTTTCGGAAAACCGCGGCAAGGCGCTGATCGCGGCCCTTGCCGGTTGCATGATCCCGGCAACCAGCGGCATGGGTGCGGCAAGCGCGCTCAAAGCGATTCCGGTGGTCAACATTCTGGCCGCCGGCTTCGTCATGCCGGTGCTCTCGGCCGGCGCCACCTATGCCATCGGCAAGGCCTTCGTCCAGCATTTTGAATCCGGCGGCACGCTGCTCGACTTCAATCCGCCGGACTATCGCGAATTCGTCAAAGCTCAGAAAGAAATGTGGGAGTCGCGAACGCGTGGCCGTAACACCAGTTCGACCACGGCGACCTCGTCTCCTTAATCTTGCTGGCTCTGCGAAGTGATGAGGGTTTTAAGGTAAGCGAGGGGCGGTCACGTCCACCAGGCGCAACTTCTCGTGACAAGTGCTACCGCGTCCTAGTTCGTGGCGCTCATCGATGCGATCGACGCGCGGCTGAACGCTTCGCGGCAGACAGGGATATTCGGGGGACTTGGTCCGGCAAGCTCGGCCAGTAAACGCGTGACAGTTAATTCGTGGCAGTCAAGTCATGGCAATAGCCATTCTCGCCTACATCATCGCGTGCCTGTTTACGGGTTTTTGCGGCACCCATCGTCGGATGGGTTTTTGGGGGACATTCTTTCTTGCGGTTTTTACCACTCCGTTGCTGGTATTGCCGGTGCTTTTCATAACCGGCCCATCCCGTCATTTTGAATGGCGTTCCCGCGAATAGATCGGCTCTCCCACCGCCGCCGACGGGCGGGTCCGCCAACGATTCCATTTAAGTCATCAGCACCCGCGTTAACGTAGAGCGAACGAGCGTACGATCATGTCCTTCTTGCAGCTCGTTCGGCGCGAAATGCACGGCTCGATGCCGAAGCTGTTGGTCATGTCGAGCCTCGGCGGCATCAGCAACGCTTCTATTCTCGCCGCCATTAATGCCGGCATGCAGGATACGAGCAGCGGCCAGAAGCCTGGGCTGTGGGGGGCGTCGCTGTTCCTGGTCGCGCTGTTTTTGTTCATGAAGTCGCAGCAATTCGTCACCATCACCGCCACGGCCGAAATCGAAGCGATCATCCATAAGCTGCGGTTGCGGCTGATGGATCTGATCAGACGCTCGGAGCTTCTCGAGATCGAAAAGATCGGTCGGGCGCGGATCGTTGCCTCCATTACCAGCGACACCGCGGTATTGACGCAGGCGAGCAACATGCTCTGCTTCACCGTGCAGGGCGCGGTATTGATTTTCTTCGTCGGGCTTTACGTTGCTTACTTGTCGATCGTCGCATTTCTGCTGACACTCGTGATTGTCTCGGGCGCGGCAACGATTTTCCACTACAAAAATCGGCAACTAAGCGCGCAGAAGGGCGAATCGGCCGCCTGGGAGCGCCGGCTGTTCGACCGCCTGACCGATTTTCTCGACGGCTTCAAGGAAGTCAGGCTCAATGCGGCGCGCAGCGAGGACCTATTCAATGACGCGTTGGAGGTGTCGAAGACCGCCGCCAACATCAAGATTCGCACTCAGGCCGAAACCTTCAGAATGATCGTGACCTCGCAGATGTCGATGTACATCCTGCTTGGCGCGGTGGTGTTTGTGGCGCCAAATCTAAGCGACACCCTCGGCGGCGCATCGATCGCGAAAACGACCACGGCGCTCTTGTTCGTGGTCGGCGCTTGTTTCGGGCTGGTGCAATCGATTCCGATCTTGCTCAACGCCAACGCCGCGGCCGGCCGGATCGACCGGCTGGAGCAAGCACTGCAGGAGACGCTCGTCGAGGAAGAGCGGCACACCATTACTGCGCCGAAGCGCTTCGAGCGGGTTGAAATGCGCAATATCGAATTCCGCTATACGGACAGGTTCTCCGACACCGTTTTCAAAATCGGGCCGATCGATTTCACCTTGCAACGCGGCGAGCTGGTTTTCATCACCGGCGGCAACGGGTCCGGCAAATCGACTTTTCTTCGCGTGCTGTCGGGTCTTTATCCGCCGGATTCCGGCGAGGTCCTGCTCGACGGCCGGCCGGTGACCGACGGCAATCGCGACGAGTATCGCGGACTAATGTCGGCAATTTTCTTCGACTACCACTTGTTTCAGCGGTTATATGGGATCGCGGATGCCGATCCGTCCGATGTCAACCGGCTGCTGACGCAATTCCGTCTCGCCGACAAGACTTCGCTGAGCGACGGCGAGTTTCGCACACTCGATCTTTCCGGCGGCCAGCGCCGTCGGCTGGCGCTGATCGTCAGCCTTCTGGAAAAGCGGCCGATTATGCTGCTCGACGAGTGGACCGCCGAGCAGGATCCTGAATTCCGCCTCAAATTCTACGACGAGCTGCTGCCGGATATGATGCGAGCGGGCGCGACAATCGTGGTCATCACGCATGATGACCGCTATCTCGACGAGCTGCATCTGCCGGCGCGCCGTATCAAGATGGATTACGGCCGTATTGTCGAACAGCGCTCAATGGGTGGATGATAGGGTCCGGCGGAGTAGGGTGAATGGCTAGTTATCCGGAATCCATCGATGATCTGGCGCCCCCGCCACAGAAGCGGGGATGGCGGCGTTTTCTGGTGCGACACCTGCCTGGCCTGTCGTTCGTCGTCCTGGTCGGATTGCTGATCGCGGTCGTGCTCTGGCCCTACGTGGTGATCACCGTGCCGAGCGGCTCTGTCGGCGTGCTGTGGAAGCGATTCAATGGACTCGATATGTACTGCTGGTGCTGGGTCGGCCGCGGCACCGTGCTCGACCCGCGCGAATTGCGGGACGAAGGCCTCCACATTATTTGGCCGTGGGATAAGCTCTACCTTTACAATTTGCGGCTGCAATCCACGCAACAGACCTACAATGCCATTTCAAAGGATGGCGTGAATGTTAAAGCGCAGATCAGCGTGCGCTATCAGCTCTTACACAATTCGGTCGCGGTGCTGCACAAATTCATCGGTCCGGATTTCTTAACTTCCGTCGTCAATCCGGAAATCGGCAGTCAAGCGCGGCAGATCATTTCAGAATATACCGGGGAAGCGGTCTACACTTCGCGGGAGCAGATCCAGAAACAAATTCGCGAAGCCTCACAAAAGAGCTTGGCTGCGAATCTCAACAAGCTGGTTCAGCCGGAAGCGATGGAGCAGCCGGACCCAAAGCACTACAACGATTTTCTCCAGGACGCGATTCAGATTCTCGACACTCTCGTGCTGTCGATCGAGCTGCCGCCGGACATCGTGGCGGCGATCAATCGGCAGACGGAGCAGTTTTACATGATCCAGGAATACAAATTCCGCGTCGAGCGTGAGGCCGAAGAATCCAAACGCAAGCAGGTCGAGGCCGACGGCATCGCCGCTTTTCAAAAGACGGTCAGCCAAGGCATTTCGGAGTCTTATTTGCGCTGGCGCGGCATCGAAGCCACGCTGCTGCTGGCGCAATCGCCAAACTCCAAGATCGTAGTCATAGGATCCGGCAAGGATGGACTGCCGATCATTCTCAATGCCGAGCCCAATGCGCCGGGCGCGGCCTCGCAATCCGGCGGCAGCGGCGCTTCATCGACCACGGCGCCGTCAGGCTCGGGAGCGTCGTCTTCGGGGAATTCTTCATCGAACCCGTCCGGCAATGCGGCACCGCCGGCGCCGAATAGCAATGCGCCGCCGAACACGTCGACCGCGCCCGGCGCGACTCCAGGCGGCCCCGGCTCACCGCCAAGCAAGCCCCCGTCCGGTACCTCCGGTGCGGCAACTCCGGTTACTCCGGAGGAGACCGCGAACGCCGGTCCCGTAATCCTGGCCCAGCCAGAAAAAACAGCGTCAACCGCGACCGCGCTGGATATTCCGGGCGTGCGCCCGATCCTTTCGGGAATCTCCGGCGCTTTGCGCGCGGGTGCGGATTTGATATCGCCTGAGCCGAAGTCGAAGCAATAAACGGGGGATGCGGTGAACGACAGCACGCCATCCAACCGACGCCCGATGCCGCGGCCTGCGCGGTGGCGACGGCTCGCGGGTTATCGCCCCACAATCATCGTGTCTTGCATCTTGATTATTATCGGCGTCCTGATCGGCGGCCGTTTGTATGGCAAGTATTTGTCCTCAATGGATGTGGCTGAGCGTGAAGCCCAGATCGAGCAGTTGCGCGCGGAAAGCCAGAAGCAGAAAAGAAATATCGACTCCAAGAGCCAACAGCTCACGGCATTGCAAGACAAGCTGAACAAGACGCAAGCTGCGCTGGACGCGATCATGCCTTCCGAGAACACCTACAATATTCAACCGAATCAAACACTGATCCTCGGTGACGGGCACTTGACGGTCGGCATGATCGGACCGCCCGCCAACGACAGCGTGCTACTCAACATCAACGGCAAGTCACAAACAGTACCGGCCGGACAAACCCTCAGCATCACTCCCGATCCGGCGACCCGTTGCCAGATCAACGTGCAATCCTTTGATGTTTTCAAGGCGGTCATTGTCGCGACGTGCGGCGCGGCCAAAGCGCAATAGCAATATTCTAGTGGTTAGCGACAGCTCGAAAACATTGCCGCCAGTTCACGCCCGCCCAGATAAATAGTTTGGGACCGCAATCCGCCGTGACGCGCGATCCACCGGCGCACGCCATCCGGATAACGCGACCATAAATATTTGGTTGGTCTGAGCACCCGTCAGGCTGGGATCCCAGGTGGCGTGGAAAGCCAGCACCGCGCGCGGCGTCACGCAGATGCGATCGTGTGGGATCAAGCCTAGCAGAAGCGTGCATGCTGACGCGCAGGTGCCGTCGATCACGACGCGCTGCCCGGATTTCCGGAGCGCCTCATACCTGTTCAAATAACTGCCAATGCGGCCGCCGCTGTCATCGAGTATTCGCTCGGCCGGCGCTGCCGCCGTTGCGGTGGCTGCCGGCCATAATACCGCCGATGCAGCGATCGCAGTCGCAGCCAAGCACGGTAAAGCCATGCGATGCATTCTGGCGAGCATTTGACCGCCTCAAAGGTAGCGGACACCGCATGACGATACGCATTCCTCGCGATTGTGAACAGTAGCGACGGCCCGCCAGCGAGCGACTTGTCCACATTCGGTTTTCCGGTTTCGAGGAACCGAACGGCCAGCTTCCGCGTTGCTGCGCAACGGGAGGGTTCCGTGGCCAAATTCCAGGACCATCAAAGGCGCGCGGCCGAATGCTTGCGCTTGGCCCACGAAGCCACGGACAAGACTAACAAGGCCCTGCTGATCGAAATGGCCCAGACCTGGGCCAAGCTCGCTGAACAGGACCAAGCCAGAAGCGAGGACGAAAAACCGGAATAGTCCGGGGGGCCATCACGATCTTTGCATTTGGGCGCAGCCGCACTCCGCGGACCGCCGCTACTGCCAAACTTGTTGAAAGCTCGAGCGAGCGAAACATTCTATTCCGCCCGCCTCTTAGACGGCACAAACCAAGTCCGCCGCGCGCCGCTCCGCCTCGCCGTCAATCAAGTGCGTGAGGTGAAAGTTTTTGTTCGAATGAGGCGAGCACAATTACTTTGGAATAATGAAAAGCTGCGGACTGGAACCGCTCCAATCTTTGCCAACGCCGCCGTTTTTTTGTTGACAGGAAAGCGCCGCTGCGGCGTTCTGACGGTGCTTGTTTGTCTATTCTCGTGTCGGAGCAAACAAAGTCATGGGTCGCGCCGACGCACGTGAGTCTATTCCACGGCTGTTCGCTCGCTTCAGTGCGGCGGCGACGTTGATGCTCGTCGCCACGCTCGCAGCCGGGGCGCAGAATGCCGACGCGTTCCATGAAGTCGAGACCAAATACATATTCGGAAATTTCACCGTCGGATCATCAACCGGCATCGAAGGGGAAAAGGCATTCGAACCGGAAACAGAAGCCGGCTTTGGCAAGGGCGGCGGACATTACGCCGTCAGCCGAACCACGCTTGAATATGAGTTTACGCCCACGCAATACATGCAGATCGTACTTGGTCCGACCGTCTCATATTACAACATTCACGGCGTGCCGGGTCTCGACGACCGCAACATGGCGGCCGTTAACGGCTTCGAGGCCGAACTTCGCTCCGTCCTAATTGATCGCGGTCCGTCACCGGTCGCAGTGACGCTGTCGGTCGAACCGGAATTCCACAGCCGTGACGAGACGAGTGGCGCAAAGGTCGTAAATTACGGACTTGAAACTCGACTGGAAGCCGATACCGAGCTCATCAAAAATCGTCTGTTCCTAGGCTTCAATTTACTTTACGAGCCCGAGACTACCCGTGCCGACCTGGGCCAATGGCAGAAAGAGTCGACATTCGGTATCTCTTCGGCGCTTGCATTCCAAATCGTTCCCAATGTCGTGGTCGGCGCCGACCTATGGTATTTGCGTCACTACGACGGGGCGGCGTTCAATTCCTTCACGGGCGACGCCGTCTATCTCGGTCCGACGTTCTATTGGAAGATTGCTCCCAAGGTGCTCATGAGTGCCGCGTGGGAAACGCAGATCGCCGGACACGAGCCCGGCGTTAGCTCCACGCTCGATTTGACGGATTTTTCCCGACAGCGCGCGCGATTGCTGCTCGAATTCGAGTTCTGATGCAGCGGCTCGATTAACCTGGAGGATTTGTGCGAGTGAATCTTTTGCCGCTGAGAGCGGCGCGGCCCGTGAGGACTTTCTTCGCGTTCACGCTGCTCGGTACCGCCGTCCTAGTTACGAGCGAGCATGCGAATGCGCAGCAGAGCGCCAGTGTTGCGATCTCAGTCAAGGACCATCGCTTCCAACCCAGCCAAATAAGTGCGCCCGCCAATCGCCCGATCAGCATAAAAGTGAAGAATCTCGACACTGCACCTATGGAATTCGAGAGCGTTTCGCTCCGCGTGGAAAAGGTCATCGCGGCCGGCAGTGAAGGCGTCGTCAATGTCAGGGCGCTGGCGCCCGGCCGTTATGAATTCTTCGACGACTTTCACCAGGAAACGCGCGGCGTCCTGGTGGTGGAGTAAGTGCGGGCAGTCCCGTTGCCCGATATCCCGGCCTAAATCGCTGAAAAACGCAATTTTGTGTTGAATATCACATTCCCCAGGGGCCTGCCGGGGCAGGTATCTGTCAGGGGCCACGAACTTCCCACGCTCGTGCTTTAAGCCGATTCCGGCCCCGATTAGGGAGCACTTGCCCATGCCTGCGCTGCGACAGCTACGCCCCCGACTGCGTTCCGGTCGCAAGGTCAAGGCAGTGCGCGTTTCCGCTATCAGCACCGATCAGCTTGTGCCGTGCCCGACTTGCGGCGGCTTCATGCGGCTGTCCGATGCGCAGGCGTTTGAATGCAAACAATGCGGCCGCGCCATTCGCGTGGAGGGCGTGCTGAAAAGCATGGATGGCGAGTAACTTAGCAATCACAACCAGTGCCGCCGCGCCGGTGGCCTATTCCCAGACCAGCACGTTGGGCAGCGATCGATCGAGCCGCCGCAACACCGTGTAGCCCACCCCGGCAAGGCCCCGAAACAAACCCAAATTGAATTGTCGCTTGCCGCTGTTCCATCGGTAATCGCCGGTTGACGCCGCACTGGCGAGAACGGCCGCCAGCCGACGCGCCGCAAGCTCACTGATCTCGCCCGCGCCCGCCTGGTCCGCCGCGTCGCAAAGAAATTCGATTCCACCAAGCGTGCCGCAACACAAAGTGTCGAGCTGGCCGGGCCATGCTTGCTTCACGCCCTCGACAGCGTTGTTGATATCCGTCGCGACCAGCGTGCCGCCGAGCTTGGCGTCGAGTGCCGCATGAGCGCCGATGCGCCGGGCGGTAGCGAGCCGGGCCAACCCAATCCCGGGCGCGCCGTGGCACCATTGGCATGGCCAAACCGGTTGTCCAGGGACGCGCAAGTCCGGCCAGTTGTGCCGTACCGGATCATAGGTTTGATCTTCGAATGCGAGGCACTCCGCTGCGGCATCGGCAAATTGCTCGCGGCCGCTCGCCGCCGCCAACGAGGCCAGCGCATAGGCAAAACCTGCCGCGCCATGCGACATGCCATTCAGCGGAGAGCCGCCGAACCCTTGGCCGATCCAGCTGCGATGGCGCGCATGTCCAATCCGATCCTTGGCCAAAAGATGCTCGCCGCAACGGATCGCGCGCACAAGCGCATCATCCGATTGCGTATCGCGATGCAAGCGAAGGAGCGCGAGGATCGCGCCGGCGGCCCCGCCCATGATGTCGAGCTGTTTGTCCGCCGCGATCAGCTCGTCTGTAAACAGCCGTGCTGCCCGTTCAGCCTCATGCAACAGGACTGCATTGCCAACGCATTTTGCGATCACGCAAAAACCATAAACGATGGAGCCCAGCCCCGTGGCGGCGCCGATGCCAAGTGAACGCGCAAACCGTGCCGCGCTGCGGCTATTCAAGTTTCTGCGGATATGCGCGAGCCCGGCAATGGCAAGTTCGACTGATGGTGCGTGACCGCCGACTGCGCCATGCGCGGCAAGGAACAGCGCGATCCCAGTTGCGCCATTGTAAAGATCAGGCCCAAGGCAAACGAGCTGGAACACGTCCGAATCGCCGAGCCAATCGAGTCCGATCCACGCCGCGCTGTGGCCGCGGCGGATCGCGTGCTGCGCCAGTTCGGCTGCAATCTTGTTGGCTTCGGCCTTGAATACGGCCTTGTCAGGCGCAGGTGCGAGCTCGGCGTTGACGCTGACACTACGCTCACGATTGCTCGGCCCTGCCGATTGCTGATTGAGGTTTTCCCGAATCACCTCGATTTGCCAGCCGATTTCGTTCTGATCGAGCGTTTGCAACCGAGCGCGTGCGCGGTCGAACCCGGGGGTAGCCGCGGTCTGGGCTGAAATGCCTCCTTGATCGGAGATCGCGGTGTCATTGCTTGGGGTGACGAAATACGGAACGTTCAGAGAAACCAGCGCCGCGCGCTCGGCCCGCAGCAGCGGCCAGAGCGGATCGATTGCCTTATCCCAATCCGCAAGGCGAGCCATGAAATCAGCCTGTGCCGACCACACGGCGCCGTCCGCCATATTGCGATGATCCTTTAAGCGCCGCAGCAGCATGTAATAGAACCGCGTCGGCCGCACGACTTTGCGAACCGTCAGACCGGCAAAACCTTTCAACAGCACTTCAGTGTTTGCATCTCGCGCCTGACGCATCAGAAAATCGGAATAGTCGGCAAAACCGGCAATGAAGCTCTCGACGTGATCGCCAAGCTTGGCATAGCGGCCATTCACGTGCGGCAAGTTCGGCGTTCCCGCGCTGGCTTCCTCGACTCTGGCCGGGCGCATAGCATCGGTGTTGATGTGTTTCCACTTAATGACGGTTCGCGCTCCCCAATCGGCCGTCATCCCGCCCATCGCAAACACATTGTTATCAACGGATCGCCCATAGGCCGGCAGCAGGCCGACCGTCATTACCGAATTGCCGACGATCTCCATCGCGGCGTCGAACGCTTCCGCTTCCGGCTCGCCGATTTTGTGTTCCTCGGCCGAGGGCTGAAGGATGGTCTCGAGATCGATCGGCACCGGATGATCACCGGCCGCGATCATGTTTTCCTGATGTATGTCGGTCGCCGCGAAGCAGTGCAGCAGCGCCAGCCAGGCGCCGGCGCGGCGGAAGAAAGCGTCGCAATCACGCATGTCGGCGCAGCCGGCATGTTCGATGAATTCCGTCCAGCCGTAACCATTGCGCGACAAAGCACGCGCGGTTTTCAGCGTAACGGGCGCGCCAGCGCCGTTGAGCCGCTCGATCAATTCGCGCCAGGCCACATCGAGCCGCAAATCCTTTGGTTTGTACACGACATGCGTGCCATCGGCGAAATCAACGATACTGACGCAGCGGCCGCCATTGTGTGGATCGGAAATGCCGCTCCTGATTTCGACGATCTTGGCGCCGGCGCGCGCTTTGATGAGTTCGCGCCAAATCGCTGGCAAATCGGCGGCCAGCCGGTCGACGAATTCGCGCGTCGCATCGATCCATTGCCGCGTCAACACTGCGATCAATCGCAGCAGCACCGGCTTTTGTTCGAACAGCTGGCGTGAACCGCCGTGGCGCAGATCGGCGATGAATTGACGGTAGCCGGCCGTGCCCGGCGCCTGAGCGAGTTTGTCGGGGTCGCGTGACTTGGGGTCGCGTGATTCAGGGGCGCGTGACTTGGCGAATCGCTCGTAAAGGGCTGGCGCACAAAGCTCGGACAGCACAGCGAGGAGCATGTGCCGCAGGGAGGCGCGTGCCTGTTCATCGAAATAATCGCAAGCGCGCGCATCGACACCAGACCAAACCCGCGCTTCGGCTCGTTCAATGAGTGCCGTGAACAAGTCTTCGAACGGGTGACTCGGCGCAGTTTCAGGCTCGGTCTGGCCGGCTTCCGTAAACGCCTGTTCGATCCAAACGGCGTCTTCTATCCAGAGCGGGTAAGGGGCCAAGCTGCGGCGCCGGGAGCGAGCGAGCCGATTTTCGATTTCGATTGGCGACAAGCCGTCGCGCGTGAGCCTTCGCGCGAAGGTAGACGCGTCGCCGGCAGCACAAGCCCGCCGCCAGGCCGCCATGCGTTGGGCGGCCAAATCAGCATCCGCAGCCATCTCCGGCGAAACTTCAAACGC
This sequence comes from Xanthobacteraceae bacterium, assembly GCA_049286035.1. GTDB lineage: Bacteria > Pseudomonadota > Alphaproteobacteria > Rhizobiales > Xanthobacteraceae > BOG-931. The sequence continues at coordinate 7,114 of JBAQBC010000112.1, read as the reverse complement.
GTCGGAAAGAAGCTCGTCGATGGTCGCGGCATGTAGGCTCAAGCGCTGGTAAAATTCCTCCACTAAAGTCCTCTGTCGGGTGATCTGAGCCGCTTGCCGCCGGGCTCTTCCAGAGCCTTGCCGCAAGCGCTTTTCCGGTCTTATTTCGGGCCTTCATAATCGACCAAAATCGCCGGCGGCCAAGGCGGTTTTGTCTTCGTATTTCAGTTATGTATCACGGCCGGCGGACAGACTTTACACTGTCCCCAGCCGATGATTTAATGGATTTCTTGGCGGGGGGTTCTCACCAATTTCTCGACCGCCTGGTGATGCCGGCGCCGCTGGCGAACAAGAGGAAGAAGGCCTATGACTGACAAGTACATCGAGAGAGAAGAAGAGATTCTCAGTTTTGAGGTTTCCGACGAGGCGTTGGAAGCCGCGGCGGGTTCGGTCAAAGAGAAAGCTGGAGCTTTCACACTCGCTTTCTGTTCCGGCCTCGACACTTGCCCAAGCGTGAGGGCGTAAGGCTCGTTTTATCAAACGAGTCTCGGCTTCATCTTTTTCGCCTAGGTTGTCGAACCGATCTTTTCCGACGAGGTGCCGGATGCTCCGGCGCCTCGTCAGGCATTTTATCGCGTACTATCTTAATGTCCCCGCTTCGCTCTCGGACGCGATTCTTACCGCACCGATTTGAAGGCAAGCGGCGTAAAGTGTTGAAAACGCTGTCGGTAGATCCGATTTCCTAGGCCTCGACCAGCCTTGGCGTCGGGTCTGACCGCGGCTGACTCGGCGCGGTGCTTTCCGTCTGCGGCAATTTATTGTTGGGGCGCTCGCGCTCTGCCGAAAATGTCTCACGCAGATCGAAGACGCGCACGCCCAATTCCTTTGGCATCGGTGCCAACCATGGGGAAGCGTGCAACACGGCTTGCGCATCGGCCATTCCCTGTCGCCACCGTTTTTCCATCGAGGAGCGGCTGAACTCATAATCTTTCGACGAGCCCTCGGGTTCGGTCGGCCGATAGATAAGCTGGACGATGTCCATCTCGGTCACGCAACCAAGCTCATAGAGCCGCTCGGCTTCTTCAGTGTTCGCGATTTCGAGCGGCAACAATTTGTGTAATTCGTTAATCGCATGCCGAACGTGATGTTTGTCGCGCGCCACGTTGGTGCAGCTTTGCGTCCGGCTCGCATAGCGGATGTCCTTTTCGCGTTCCGATGCTTCATCGAGATTGGTCGGCAACCATCCCGCGGGTTGGAATACGTCGACTTGAAATGTCAGCCGGCTGCGCCGAGGAGAGTAGTCGATAACGTATTCGAGCGGCGTGTTTGAAAACAGGCCGCCGTCCCAATAGTACTCGCCGTCTATTTCAACGGGTGGAAATCCCGGCGGCAGTGCACCGCTCGCCATAATGTGTTCAGGGCGGATTGGCATTTTCACGCTATCGAAATAAGCAAACTGGCCGGTCCGTACATTCACCGCGCCGACGCTCAGGCGAATATCTTTGGCTTTATTGATCCGTTCGAAGTCGACCAAGCGCTCCAGCGTGCCCTTGAGAGCTGACGTATCGTAATAGCTGACGCGTTTCTTCGGCGAAAACCAGTCGTACACTGGGCGCGGAGCGAAAAATCCGGGCTGACCATACATCACCGCCATGAATGCGCTTGCCTGCCGCTGCCAGGCGGCAAACGGCCAACCGAGCCCATCCGGCCAAGAGTTGGTACGGCCGGTGATCTCGTTCCAGAAAGCGCGCAAATGTTTCAGACGGTCGTCGGGGCGATTGCCGGCGATGATTGCGGCGTTGATTGCGCCAATCGAGATTCCGGCCACCCAGTCGGGCAGATATTCCGACGAAGCTAATGCCTCGTAAACTCCAGCCTGGTAGCTGCCAAGCGCGCCGCCGCCTTGCAAGACCAAGCCGACCCTTTTGTCATAGGACGCAGGGCGCGCCGGAAACCCGTTCGGCATTTCCGCCATGTCTGGCTCCAATTCTCTCGTACGGTGATGATACTAACGACCAAACGACGTCTGCGAATCGCGACCGACCGAAAGTTCCCGCATGCCGGGCCGGATTCCGACGACTGGCGCCATTCGCGCAAGCGTATTGTCGCGAACGATAAAGTGATGAACAAGTGCATTCACGGCGTGAGCGGTGATCAGAAGACCCAAAGCCCATGCGCCGGCCCGATGCAGCGAAAACAAGACGGCTTCAACGGTGGGATAGTGCGGAATCAGCGGCGGCACGTGCCCCCAGAACAACGTAAACGAACGTCCCCGTGTTAACACCGCGCCAAAACCGATTGTCGGTTGAATAACCAGCAGAACGTACAGACAGTATTCGCTGATTTGTACAAGCGTGCGATGGAGCTGGGCCATATCGTCCGGAAAAGGAGGTAATTTCGCATTTGTCTTTCGCCAGACAAGCCGCAGTACCGTCGTCATCCAGACCGTCACGCCCAACGATCTGTGGATTCGAAGGAGAAGGACTTTCAGCACGTCGTCATGTGACTGCGCGTGCCAGATTGCGGTGGTGAACAATCCGAGCACGAGCACTACGGTCGCCCAGTGGAATGTGAGCGTGACACCATCGAATGATGTGCGCTTGTCGACCGATGGCAAACGTTCCACGTCGGAACCATGAGATAAATCCGCGGCGGCTCTTTCTTGATTGGTTAGGCTTGCCATGGCTCCGCCTCCTTTGTCGCGATGTGATGAGGAACTTGGTTTGTGAGATCGTCTGGCATCGAAAAAAACGCGCCGAAAGCAGGCGCGGGGCGTTTCACCAATACGAGACTGCCCGCCACGGCGATTTTTCCCGCTTGTATCGGGCCGCCTGCGTAGTTCCTTGCTGAACAAAGATCGAACAGGCCCGTGAGAAACCCGGCGATGCTTAGCCTTTACGGGTCGTTGCAATTGCAAAAGAGAACACGATCGCGCGCCGGCGCGCGGAAAATGGTTTCGGACCAGTGCTGCAAGTGTGGTTTCGCGTTCATTCCTGGTGCGCGAAGTCATTGCGCACTTCGCCGTTCAAGATCGCGGGATCGTGCAGCGATCTGGCTGGCCAATCTGGCTCGGCTGGCCAAGGCGGCAAATCATTATTAGCGAATTTTTTTCAATTAAAAAAGAATCTCCGCCGGGGAATAAAGTTCCGATCCGCCAAATCCCGAGCAATAGATCATCGCGATTTGTACACCGGCGATTTGTACGGCGGATGGGAGATAAAGGTGACGCCCACAAAAATCGTTCTCGGTTTATTGCTGCTCGCGAGCGCTATTACCGCCGCTTTTGCCAACCCACCCGGTGGTTCTTACATTCAATGCGATCCAAAGAATCCGCGGTCGCCTGTTCGGTGCACGCCGGACGGCTGGTGATAACCGAGTAAAGCGGCAAGGAGATTTGATTGCCCGGCGTTGCGGCGGTCTCGACAGATCGCGGGAATAAATAACGGTCTGGACGATCAGGTTTGAGCGCCACTCAAAAAAGGGGAAAAGGATCTCATGAACGAGCTTAGAGAAGCCGAGCATAGCGACGAGGCGATGCTGATGTTGGATCTCTCCGACGAGGCTCTTGAGAACGCCGCCGGTTCAGTATGGGAGAAAGCGGGAGCGATGACGCTCGCTTTCTGCTCCGGTATCGACAGCTGCCCAAGTAGTGTCAGGGGTTGAAGGCCAAGAAACAGGTTTAGGCCTCCTGTTTTTCAGCCAAGCTGTCGAACTGTTCTGAGGCGTTTGACGAGGCGCCACCCCCCGGCGCCTCGTCACTTTTCTGTGGACCACGCAGGCAAAGCCACGCCCGCCAGCGTGCGGCTACATGCCGAGATACGCCACTTGCACTTGCTTGTTGTTTGCAAGCTCCGCGCTCGAACCTTGGATGATCACCTTCCCACTTTCCAGCACGTAGGCGCGCTGCACCATGCTCAAAGCCCGGCTGACGTTTTGCTCGACAAGCAAAATCGCCGTGCCCATCGCGTGTACTTCTTGAATTTTGGCAAATGTGGCATCGGTCACGACCGGCGCGAGCCCGAGCGAGGGCTCATCCAGCATCAGCAATCTGGGTCTGAGCATCAAACCGCGGCCGACCGCGAGCATCTGTTGTTCGCCGCCGCTCATGGTGCCGGCCAGCTGATTGCGGCGTTCGGCAAGCGCCGGAAAGATCGCGAATACGAGATCGAGTGTGCGAGTGCGCTCGGCTTTGGCGCTTGGAATGTAAGAGCCGACCTCGAGATTTTCCTTCACTGTGAGCTCGGGAAAGACCTGGCGCCCCTCCGGCACGTGAGCAATGCCCAATGCGGCGATCTTGTGCGCTGGCAGGGCGGCAAGGTCTTGACCGAAAAAGGTGACCGTTCCCGAGGTCAGGCGTATCAAGCCGGAAATCGCGCGTAGCGTCGTGCTCTTGCCGGCGCCATTTGCGCCCAACAGGCCGACGGCCTCACCCTCGGCAACAGTTATGCTGATATCGCTGATCGCCGGAACCGATCCGTAACGCGCGCTGACTGCGGACAATGTTAGCATGCGACGCCTCCCGCGGGCGCTTCGTGCCGATAGCCGGTTCCCAGATAGGCGCGAATGACCTCCTGATTGGCAACGACTTCCTTAGGACCGCCCTCGGCGATCTTCTGACCATGGTCGAGCACGACGATGTGCCGCGCCACGGCCATGATCGCGCGCATCACATGTTCGACGATGACAATCGTCAGGCCGCGCTTTGATAGATTTCCAATCAGCGCCACAGCCTGATCGATCTCCGCGTGGTTTAATCCGGCCATCACCTCGTCAAGCAGCAAAAGCCGCGGTTCGGTTGCGAGCGCGCGAGCCATTTCCAGTCGCCGCTGATCTATGGTTGTGAGTTCGCGCGCCGGGGTATGTTCCTTGGCGGAAAGTCCGACGAAATCGATCGCGGCACGGGCGCGCGAGCGCGCGATATCCAGGTTCTTGTTGCGCAAAAAGGCGCCGGTCATCACGTTCGCCAGCACCGTCATTTTTCCGAATGGCCGCGCGACTTGAAAAGTCCGAGCGAGACCGTGGCTGCAGATTTCATGCGGCCGAAGCCCTACCAGTTCGCGGCCGAACGCAGAGATCGAGCCGGTGTCCGGCCGATAATAGCCGGTGATCAGATTGAAGCTCGTGGTTTTGCCGGCGCCGTTGGGTCCGATCAGCGCAACAGTCTCGCCGTCACGCACGGAAAAGCTGAGATCCTGGACTGCACGCAGCCCTCCGAACCGCTTGCTCAGACTACGGATAACAAGCGCCTCAGCCATCGAGCGGCACTTCTTTTGCGCGCGCCGCGCCGGCATGGGTGAGGCGCTGGTACAAATCAGTGAAGAGTCCAATCAGTCCGGTTGGTCGCCACAGGATGACGGCTATCAAAATCAGACTGTAAACGGTCAATTGCACGCCGCCATGCCCGCTGCCGAACCAGCTCTGCAGGAGCGCGGAAGTTGCCTCCAGCAAAACGGTTCCTACGACCGGACCCCATAACGTGCCGATGCCGCCCACGATCGATACCAGCGCGGCCTCGACCGAAACATTGAAGCTGAACGCGGTATTTGGATCGATGAAATAAATGTATTCGACGTAGAACGTGCCGCCCAGCGCGGTCAGGAATGCGCTGATCAAATAGATATGGCGCTTGATCTTCGTCGTATCCACGCCGACCGCTTCGGCCGCATCCTCATCTTCGCCGACGGCAACCAGATAAAAGCCCATCCAGGAGCGCTCGATGAGATAGGTGATGGCGAGCCCGAGCGCCAACAGAGCGAGTGCGATGTAGTAGTAGGCGGCTCTGGACTCGAACTGCATCATCAATGGCGCGTCGCCGAGATTCGGCAAAGTCGTGCCTTCGGCGCCCCAGGCGAAATCGCGGAATTTGAGAAACAGCAGCATCAAGACCTGCGCGGTGGCGATGGTGGCGATCGCGAAATAGGGGCCGCGCAGCCGGAAACAGAGCGCGCCGATCGGTAGGCTTGCCAGCATCGCCACCACGCCACCGGCGAGGATGCCGATCCAAGGCGAAATGCCAAAACGAATAAGCAGAATCGTCGAGGTGTAGGCGCCCAGGCCGAAATAGGCTGCATGGCCCAGCGATAGCTGTTTGGCGTAGCCGCCTATCAGGTTCCAGGCGACGCCGATAAAGGCGAACAGCAACACCCTGATGAAAATATCGAGCGCGAAGGGATCGGAGACCACGATCGGGAGCACAAGCGCGGCAGCGGCGAGCGCGACCACCCAAGACCAGGATCGTGTGAAGCGTGCCGATTTCACCGCGCCCAACCCCCGAATAATCCATTTGGCCGCAGCGCCAGGGTCAGCAGAAGCATGACAAAAACCACAATCAAACCCGAATCGGCGCCAACGAATTGCACGCCCAGCGACTCAGCGACGCCCATCATCAGGCTTGCAATGAGCGCGCCGGTGATGTTGCCCAGCGTGCCTAAAACCACGGCGACAAAGGCCATCAGTACGAAGACCTGGCCGACCAGCGGATAGGCTGGATAAAACGGCATCAGCAGCGAGCCGCAAGCGCCCGCCAGTGCCAGCGCCACTCCGACCGCGATGCAAAAGACGCGATCGGGATTGATTCCCATCAGCATGGCCACTTCGCGGTTTTGTGCCGCGGCCCGCATCGCCTTGCCGATGTCGGTGCCGTGCAGAAACAGATAGAGGACAGCACTGAGCAGCATGGCAATGGCGAAAGCGATGAGCTTTGCCACGGCGAAATACAGCGGGCCGATGTGGAAGGACAGTTCGCTATAGGCGGTCTGCACGGTCCGGTAGTTGGCGGTGAACAACAACAGCGCGACGTTCATCAACAACAGCGACAACGCAAAGGTCAAAAAGATTTGCGGCATGTCGCCGAGCCCCAGAACGCGGCGGATCAGAAAGTGCTGCAGCAGCACACCGATGGCAAACAGTGTTGGCATTGAAATCAGAAGCGACAGCAGCGGATCGACGCCGAAACCGCTGGCGAGAAAGAAGCTGATATACATGCCGATCATCACGAATTCGCCCTGGGCGAAATTGACGATCTTCACCACGCCAAAAATCAGTGTGACGCCGATGCTCACGAGCGCATAAATGCCGCCAATGAGCAGGCCATTGATCACTGCCTGTGCAACTGTCGCTAGCATCGGCGCCGTCG
>JBAQBC010000111.1:0-7189 GCA_049286035.1 Xanthobacteraceae bacterium | reverse complement strand
CCATGTCACAGCCGGCGAGGCCAACGCGATTAAACAGGAATGCGACTTGCGCCTGTGGCGTCGCCAAACGCAGATCGGAAGCCATCGCGATGATGGCGCCCGCGCCGGCGGCGACGCCGTCGACCGCCGCAATGATCGGCTTGCCGCAATGAAGCATCGCCTTGACGAGGTCGCCGGTCATGCGCGTGAACGCCAAGAGCTCTTTGGTCTCCATGGCGACCAATGGACCGATGATCTCGTGCACGTCGCCGCCGGAACAGAAATTGCCGCCGTTAGGCAGAAAAGCCACGGCGTGGATGTCGTCGGCATAAGGCAGCTTGCGGAACGTGTCGCGCAATTCGGCATAGGATTCGAAGGTTAGCGGATTTTTCCGCTCCGGGCGGTTCAGTTGAATGACTGCAACCGCGCCATCGACCCGCCAGAGAAAATGCGAAGCTTTAAAGCCGGCCATCGATGTCATGCTTCGCCCTCCCATTCACTGCGAAACGATTTCAGTTTCGCCGACAATTGTTCCGCATCGCGGGTGGAAACGCCGCCGAGCAACTCATCGATCCAATACTCGTGCGCCGCCGCCATGGCCGCGAAGGCGGCGCGGCCACGCCGCGTCAAGGTGATGAACGAGGTGCGGCGATCGCCATTGCGCTGCGAGCGGGCGACGAACCCTTCCGCGACCAGCCGGTCGACAATGCCGGTGACATTGCCGTTCGACACGATCAGGAACCGCGCAATTTCGCTCATCAGCATGCCATCCGGCTTGCGATAGAGCGCCGCCATCACGTCGAAACGCGGCAAGGTCATATTAAATTGCGCCTTAAACTGTTCGCGCGTCACCCCTTCGATGAAGCGGCTCGCCCGCAATAGCCGGATCCACAGCCGCAGCCGCGCCTTCCGCTCGATCGTTGCGCCACTATCCTTGTGCGCCGCCGCGGCGGCCGGTGCCGGCGTTACCAAGTTTCGCCTCCGGAAACCGAAATTGCCTGGCCCGTGATTGCCGCGCTGTCGCCGGCGCAGAGCCAGACCACGGCGGCAGCCACTTCTTCCGGCTTGATGAACCGCGCTTGTGGATTATTGGCCGCGAGTGCGCTGCGCGTCTCGGAGGCGCCCCGCTTGGTCGCCGCGACGATGCGATCGACGGCGCGTTCCAGCATCGGGGTTTCAGCGTAGCCCGGACAGACGGCGTTTACCGTGATACCGGCTTTCGCCGTCTCGATCGCTAAGGCGCGGGCGAGACCGATCACGCCGTGCTTGGCCGCGACATAAGGCGCGACATAAGCATAACCCTTGAGCCCCGCGGTCGAGGCAATAAAAACGATGCGTCCCCATTTGTGCTCGCGCATCGCGGCGAGCGCGGGCTGGACCGAAAGAAAGGCACCCGTCAGATTGACCGCGATGGTGTGGTCCCATAATGCGCGGCTGACCTTCTCCGCGGGCGCGCTTTCCGCCGCGCCGGCATTGGCGATGACGATGCCGAAGGCCCCGCGCGCCGCTTGCGCGTCATGATAAAGCCGTCGCAGCGAATCTGCGTCTGTAACATCGGCCGTTTGCGGATGAATTTTGTCGTGGCGTTTCGCGCTTACCTGCAGCTCCGCCAACCGCCGGCCGCAAATCGTCACCCCGGCGCCGCACTCCGCCAGCGCGAAAGCGATAGCGGCGCCGATCCCGGTGCCGCCGCCGGTGACCAGCGCGTGTTTGCCGGCAAGGCTTGTTGCGATAACGCTTGCTGTGACAAGGCTTGGCGTGACAGCGCTTGCCATGGTCAGACCGCGCCCGGCGCCGGCTCGCTGCTGCCGGCGAGCCGGTAAAGCTGATCGCGCCCCGCATGATAGGGCGGCGGCCAGGCTTCGGCGCGATCGCCGAGCTTCGCAGCGGCGTGCAGCGTCCAGTAGGGATTGGCGAGATGCGGCCGCGCCAGGCAAACCAGGTCGGCGCGGCCGGCCATCAGGATCGAATTGACGTGATCCGGCTCGTAAATGTTGCCGACCGCCATGGTGGCCATGCCGGTTTCGTTGCGGATGCGGTCGGAGAACGGCGTCTGGAACATGCGGCCATACACCGGCCGGGCCCTGACCGAAGTCTGTCCCGCCGAGACATCGCAGATGTCGACACCCGCCTCCTGCAGCATGCGGCTGATTCCCACCGCATCCTGCGGCTCGATGCCTTCGGCGCCGACCCAGTCGTTGGCGGAAATGCGTACGGAAATCGGCTTCTCCGCCGGCCACACCGCGCGCACCGCCCGAAATATTTCCAGCGGATAGCGCATGCGGTTTTCCAATGAGCCGCCGTACTCGTCGGTGCGCCAATTGGTCAGCGGCGTGATAAAGGACGACAATAGGTAGCCGTGCGCGCAATGGATTTCGAGCATGTCGAAGCCCGCACGGGCCGCCATTTCGGCGGCCGCGACGAACTCTTCGCGCACGCGATCCATATCGGCGCGGGTCATGGCGCGGGCGCGCTGGTTGCGCTCCGACCAGGCAACCTCTGACGGCGCCATCACCGGCCAGTTTCCCGATTTCAGCGGCGCGTCCATTTCCTCCCAGCCGAGCTGGGTCGAGCCCTTAGCGCCGGAATGGCCGAGTTGACAACAAATCTTCGCATCCGTTTCGGCATGCACGAAATCGACGATGCGCTTCCACGCCCGCTCATGCTCGGGCGCATACATGCCCGTACAACCCGGCGTAATCCGCCCGTCCGGACTGACGCAGGTCATTTCAGTGCAGACCAGCGCCGCGCCGCCTTTGGCGCGTTCGCCGTAATGCACGAGGTGCCAATCGGTGGGGCAGCCGTCGACGGCTTTGTATTGCGCCATCGGCGAGACGACGACGCGGTTCTTCAGCCGCATATCGCGCAATTGGAACGGCGCGAACATCGGACGGCGGATGGTATTGTCGCCGGCGCCGGCGAGTCGCTGGAACCAAGCCTCGGCGCCTTCCAGCCAGTCGCGATCGCGCAGGCGCAAGTTTTCGTGACTGATGCGCTGCGAGCGTGTCAGCAGCGAATAATTGAATTGCACCGGATCAAGATGCAGATAGCGCTCAACGTCCTCGAACCATTCGAGCGAGTTGCGCGCCGCCGATTGCAACCGCAAGACCTCGGTGCGCCGGGCATCCTCATATTTGGCAAACGCCGCTTCCAGCGTCGGCTCGCTGGCGAGATAGTCCGCCATCGAGATCGCGCTCTCCATAGCGAGCTTGGTGCCCGAACCGACGGAGAAGTGCGCGGTGGCGGCGGCATCGCCCATCAAGACGATGTTTTCACGCGACCATGTCTCGCACAGAACGCGCGGAAAATTCAGCCAGGCCGAACCGCGCAAATGTGTCGCGTTCGACATCAACCGATGGCCGCCGAGATATTTCTCAAAGATCCGCTCACAGGTCCGGCACGATTCGTCCTGGCTCATCGTGCCGAAACCGAACTTGCGCCAAACGCTATCCGAGCATTCGACGATGAATGTCGCCGTGTCGGCGTCGAACTGATAGGCATGCGCCCACACCCAGCCGTGCTCGGTCTCCTCGAAGATGAAGGTAAAGGCATCGTCGAATTTCTGGCGGGTGCCGAGCCAGACAAATTTGTTCTTGCGCGCTTCTATCGCCGGCCTGAAGGTGTGCGCGAATTCGTTGCGTGTCTTTGAGTTCAGACCGTCGGCGGCGATCACGAGATCGTATTCGCTCGCGAGTTCGCCGGCGCTGGCTATTTCGGTTTGAAAACGCAAACGCGCGCCGAGCTCCCTCGCCCGCTCTTGCAACAGCAACAGCAGCATCTTGCGCGCGATACCTGAGAAGCCGTGCCCGGTGGAGACAATTCTTTGTCCGCGATAATGAACGGCGATGTCGTCCCAATAGGCAAAATGCTCACGGATCGCTTGCGCGCTCGCGGGGTCGTTGGTCGCAATGTTGTCGAACGTCTCGTTGGAGAACACGACTCCCCAGCCGAACGTATCGTCGGGCCGGTTGCGCTCGAACACCGTGACGTCGTGCGCCGCGTCGCGCAGCTTGATGCTGATTGCGGAATAAAGCCCTGCCGGGCCGCCGCCGAGGCAAGCGATCTTCATGGCCAACGCCGCCTTTCGAACTGTTTGAGCATGGCATCGCTTGGCATATATTTCAAGCTTAAAAGTTTAATATTAAAGCTTTTTGGCCGAACGTGCGGCGGCGCGACTGCCGCTTCCGCGGAAGTCATGGGCGTGTATTATGACTTGGGAGAATAAAGCTTTTTTCGAAAACCGGAGCGCCGGCGGGTATGAGCAGGAGCAATCCCATTGTCGCCGATGTGATCGCTGGCGATCTCGCGCGCCATGGCGCGCGTCGTTGCTTTGCGCTCCTCGGCACCGCCAATTTCAAGATCTCGCATGCTTTGGTGCAGTCCGGCGTCGAGCTTATTTCTGCGCGCCACGAGTGTAATGCCGCGAGCATGGCGGACGCCTATGCCAAGGCGAGCCGCGAACTCACGCTGGTCAGCGTCCATTCGGGACCGGGGCTGACCAACGCCCTGACCGGGATCGCCGAAGCGGCGAAAAGCCGGACGCCGCTCGTGGTGCTCGCCGGCGACGTACCGAACGGCGCGGTTAAGAATAATTTCTATATCGAGCAAGCCGACATGGTGCGCGCGGTCGGCGCCGTGCCGGAACGGCTGCATACGCCTGGCACCGCGCGCGAAGACGCTTTGCGCGCCGTCAGTCGCGCGCTGCGCGAACGGCAAACAGTCGTGCTCAGCCTGCCGCTCGATGTGCAGCATGCGCCGCTTGCCTCGAATCTGCCGCCGCTCGAACTGCCGCCGAGCGGCGGACGGCTTCATCCCGATCCGGATGTAATCAAACAGCTGGCCGATGCATTGTTACAAGCGCGGCGTCCGCTCATCCTTGGCGGCCGCGGCGCGGTCATTTCCGACGCCGAAGCGATGCTCGCTATATTGGCCGAGCGCACCGGCGCACTTTTGGCGACCTCGGTCTGCGGCCACGGATTGTTTTCCGGCAATCCGTGGTCGCTCGGCATCAGCGGCGGCTTTTCGTCGCCGATCGCCGATGAACTGATCGCGGAAAGCGATTGCATCGTCGCTTTCGGCGCAAGCCTGACGCAATGGACGACCAACAAAGGCAAGCTCGTTGCCCCTGGCGCTGTGGTCGCACAAGTCGATGTTGAAGCGGACAAGCTGGGCTATCAGATGCCGGTCGAGATTGCGGTGCTCGGCGATGCCAAGGCGACGGTGGATGCTTTAATTGCCGAAATCGACCGGCGTGGAACTAAATCCAGGCCCGGCCGCCGCGATGACACGACGCGCGAGCGCATCCGCGCCGGCGACAACCATCATTATCCGCATCCTGACGAATCCAGCGGCGACTTCATCGATCCCCGTACCTTGAGTAAAGCGGTCGACGCGATCCTGCCGGAAGATCGTGTCGTCGCTTCCGACTCAGGCCATTTTTGCGGCTGGGTACCGCGCTATCTGCGGGTGCCGAATGCCCGCGCCTCATGCTTGAGCCATTCGTTCCAATCGGTCGGGCTCGGCCTGCCGTCCGCGATCGGGCTCGCCATCGCCAATCCCGGCAAGCTCGCCGTGCTCGGCACCGGCGACGGCGGATTCCTGATGTCGATGGCCGACCTGGAGACGGCTGTGCGCCTCAATCTCCGGCTCTGCATCCTGGTTTACAATGACAGTTCCTACGCGGCCGAGGTCCACTATTTCCGCCGGCAGGGTTACTCGGTCGACATCGTTCAGTTTCCGGAAACCGATTTTGCCGCGACCGCCCGCGGCTTTGGCGCGCGCGGCGCCACAGTGCGCACGCTCGCCGATCTCGATTCGCTCAAAGCTTGGGTCGCCGAGGGCGCTCCCAGCGTGTTCGTGATCGACGGCAAGATCAACCCGAATCTCGAGGCTGATTGGCACGCCGAGCATTTCCCCAATTAGGGCATGTACTCAAAAATAGGGTCTAAGCCCACCCTTTTTCGTTACTTAACTCTTGCGAAAGCGTTCGAACCGTTTCGATGGATGGCCAACTGCCTCTGCTGCGGCACGATCCCGTCGTGTAAGCCGCCGCTCCTGTCGTAATAGGATGGCAGCTCGTTGCCGGTGCCATCACTCCGATTGAATGATTGCGCAAATGCCGGCGTGGCAAGTCCGAGGATCGCAATAGCGGCGGTGACGACGAACTTTGATCTGGTCGACATGGCTTTTCTCCTGGTTGGAGGCGAAGGCCGATACCCTCGTCGACCGCCAAATATTGTGACGGAATGGACTATTTGCTTCCACCGAATAATCGAGGCAACGATATCGAGAAATCACCGGCAAGTTGAAAACATCGCCGCCCTAATCAGATATTCCGCCCGACGCCGCGCGCCGGCATCATCTCGCTGATGCCTGGCTGCGAAATCACGGCCTTGTGAAACTCCGTTGTTCGGCAACCGCTACGTTATCGCGGCCACCGCCATTGCAATACTCGGCTTCGGCTCACCGGCATTCGCGGCGAGCTATGGCGGGTTATCCAACGACACCGGAAGTATGCGGCCGTCATATTACGACAAGAACGGGTGGCACGTCGGACTCCCGCCCCACGCGCGACCCGCACTAGCCGCATCACAGCAGCAGTCTGCAAGGCCTGGCCGCGGACTGTACATGTTCGCCGGCCGAGGTCGTGGGTTCGCCGGCATCGCGCATCCTGTCCCCGGCGCGAACGGTTCGACCGCCTCTGACGCGCTGCAAAATGACTGGTTCTGGGGCGGATCGCGTTACTAACAACGCGGGTAATGGAAACTGCCAGCGTTAATGACTCCACGCCCCAATCAGATATTCCCCCCGACGCCGCGCGCCGGCAGATAATGCAGCACCCGGCGCTCGGCCAGGATCACCGCGACATAAGCAATGCCGCCGACCAGTGTCAGCATCACGATCGAGACAAAGACCAAAGGCGTGTTGGCTTGGCCCTCGCCGAATGTGAGCAGATAGCCAAGCCCGAGATTGCCGCCGACCAGCTCGCCGACGACGACACCGACTACCGCTAATGTCGATCCGATTCGTAAGCCTGCGAACATCGGCGGCATCGAGCTCGGAAACTCGATGCGCCAGAAAATCTGCGCCCGCGACGCCTTGAACGCGCGGCCAAGATTGATCAGGTCGGGATCGACATTGCGCACCGCGGTCAGGACATTGACCATGACCGGGAAGAACACGATGAGTATAGCCACCAGAATCTTTGGAT
>JBAQBC010000110.1:0-2505 GCA_049286035.1 Xanthobacteraceae bacterium | reverse complement strand
TTTCTGATCCGCCTCAATGCCGGCGACCCCTCGCTGATCCCCTCGGCCTTGATCGGTCACCCGGTGCCGCAAACGACGCTGCCGCCGATCGCCGGATTAAAGCGCGACGGTGCGGCTGTTCCGGGCGTCGACCCGGCAAGCTTCAACGGCGCAGTTACCGTAGTGAATGTCTGGGCATCGTGGTGCGTGCCGTGCCACGACGAAGCGCCGCTGTTGATGCAGCTGGCGCAGGATCAGCGCCTGCGTGTGATCGGCATCAATTACAAAGACGACGCCGACAACGCGCGGCGGTTTCTCGGCCGCTACGGCAATCCATTCGCCGCCGCCGGCGCCGACCAGAACGGCCGCGCGGCGATCGAATGGGGCGTCTACGGCGTTCCGGAAACCTTCGTCATCGGCCGCGATGCGCACATCGCCTACAAGCTCGTCGGACCCATCACGCCCGAGAACTTCGAGTCCGTCCTCAAGCCGCAGATCGAGAAGGCGGTGGGGGCGGGCTCGTGATGGTCATTCCGCAGGCTCGCCGGCATAGCGCTTGAGCAGCGGCACTTGCAGCGCGCCGAACATGATCGTCAACGGCACCACGCCGAACACCTTGAAGGTTACCCAGGCGTCGGTCGACGCATTGCGCCAAACGATTTCGTTGAGCACGGCAAGGGCGAAAAAGAAGATCGCCCAGCGCAGCGTCAATTTGCGCCAGCCCTCGTCGCTTAAGTGGAACAACGAGTCGAAGACGACGCCGAGCAAAGGCTTGTTGAAGACGAGACCGCCCATCAAGACGGCGCCGAACAATCCATAAATGATGGTCGGCTTGACCTTGATGAAGGTCGCATCGTGCAAGATCAGGGTGAGCCCGCCGAACACCACGACGATGATCGCGGTGACGACCGGCATGATCGGCAGCCTGCGCGTCATGGCGTAGGAGACAACCAATGCGGCAAGCACCGCGACCATGAAAGCCGCGGTAGCGGCGAAAATGCCGTAGCGGGAATTAGCGACAAAGAACAGCACCAGCGGCCCGAGATCGAGCGCAAGCTTGACGATAGGGTTGAGCTGCGGGCGTTCCGACATTGGCGGTTTTAAGATGACGAAGGCGGGAGCGCGGCAATGGCGCGGGCGAATTCGCGGGCGGAGAACGGCGCCAGATCGTCAACCGCCTCGCCGACGCCGAGATAATGCACCGGCATCTGGAATTTGGCCGCGATGGCAACGAGAATCCCGCCGCGTGCGGTGCCGTCGAGCTTGGTCATGGCCAGTCCGGTGACGCCGATATCCTTCTTGAAGATCTCGACCTGAGACAATGCGTTCTGTCCGACCGTGGCGTCGAGCACGAGCAGAACTGCATGCGGCGCGCTGTCATCGACCTTCTTGATGACGCGAACGATTTTTTGCAATTCACCCATCAATTCGCTGCGGTTCTGTAAACGTCCGGCGGTATCGACGAGGAGTACGTCGATGTTGCGCGCTCGCGCCGCCGCCAGTGCGTCGAAAGCGAGACCGGCCGGATCGGCTCCAGGTTCGCCGGCCATGAAGGCGGCGCCGGAGCGATCGGCCCAGATTTTAAGTTGCTCGATAGCCGCGGCGCGAAACGTGTCACCGGCGGCGAGCATCACGGTGCGGCCTTCTCGGCGCAATCGCGCGGCAAGCTTGCCGATGGTCGTCGTCTTGCCCGAACCATTGACGCCGGCGACCAGAATGACGAAAGGCCGTTTCGCCGGATCGATGTTGAGTGGGTGCGCAACGCCGGCGAGCGCCTTCTCGACTTCGCTGGCCACCACCTCCTTGATTTCCTCGGCCGTAATCGCGGTGTTAAAGCGGCCATACCGCAGTTCGGCGGCGATGCGGCCGGCGGTCTCCGCGCCGAGATCGGCGCGAATGAGCTCGTCCTCGATCTGTTCGATTGTTGAGTCGTCGAGCTGGCGCTTGGCGACAACATCGGCGATCGCGCCGCCGAGCGCGGAGGAGCTGCGCTTGAGCCCTGCGGCGAGCCGTTGCCACCAGGGCGTCGCGGTTTCGGTAGCTTCAGCCGTACTGTCGTTCATCCCGGTCTCGGCGTCTCGCTCTCACTTCCAGCCTGGCGCTGTCGCTGTCCGGGCGGTCCGTGATAGCGGTTCCGCCATGCCCCCGGAAGACATCACCGCTGAACAGATGGTGTCGCGGCTCCTTTATCGCGACGGTCTGATGCTGGTCATCGACAAGCAAGCGGGCATCGCCGTGCATCGCGGTCCCAAAGGCGGCGAAAGCCTCGAAGATCACTTCGGCGCGCTGCGCTTCGGGCTACCGCGCCCGCCAGCGCTGGCGCATCGGCTCGACCGCGACACGTCCGGCTGCCTGGTGCTCGGGCGTCACCGCAAGGCCCTGGCGCAACTCGGCAAATTGTTCAAGTCGGGAGCGATTGGCAAAACTTATTGGGCGGTGGTCGAAGGCGCCCCCGGCGGCGACGAAGGGCGGATCGAGCTGCCGCTTGGACGGCTCGATGTCGCCCGCGGCTGGTGGATGAAACAC
>JBAQBC010000109.1:0-2124 GCA_049286035.1 Xanthobacteraceae bacterium | reverse complement strand
ACCTCGAAACTGTTCTGGTGGATAGTCTGAAAGCGCTTGACCCAAACCGGCCGATTAGAGAAGCGGACATTGGTCGGACGTAACGAAATGTCTGCTTGTGACCCACTACGGAAGTCGAGCGGCCAAGTTTGCTGTGATGCACAACACAGGTCCCACTCGATGTGGTAAAGTTCCGTCTGGTGCATGGGAAGACTCATGAGACGACGGAAATTCATCGCGCTGCTCGGCAGTGCCGCGGCTGCTTGGCCGCTCGCCGCACGCACGCAGCAGGGCGAGCCCATGCGGCGGGTCGGGATGCTGCTGCCATATCGCGAAGGTGATGCTGAAGGACCGGCCGTCGTAGCGGCATTTCAAGAGGGACTCCGGGATCTGGGTTGGACGGCGGGCCGCAATGTCCAATTCGATATCCGCTGGGCCAGCGGCGATCCCGATAAGGCGCGGAGCTTCGCCAAAGAGCTGATCGGCATGACACCGGACGTGATCGTGCCGAGTTCGAACCTGATCACGACGATCGTGCAACAGGAAACCCGCATCATTCCAGTCGTATTCATCCTGGTCGGCGATCCGATCGGCAGCGGCTATGTCGCGAGCATGGCGCAGCCCGGCGGCAACCTCACCGGTTTCGCCGTTTTGGAGACTGCAATCGCCGGAAAATGGGTGGAAACATTGAGCGAGATCGCGCCTCAGGTCCGCCGCGTCGGGTTCATCCTGCATCCGGAGACGCCCGCCAACATTGGATTACTGCGTGCGGCCGAGGCAGGGACGCCGTCGGGGATCAAGCTGGTTGCGCTCGGCGTGCACAACACCGCCGAGATCGAAAGCGCCGTCGCCGGTTTCGCGGCCGATGCCGATGGTGGCCTAATCGCCGCGCCGCATGCTGTTACTTTTGCAAATCGCGACGTCATCGTCGGATTGGCGGCACGCTATCGCCTTCCCGCCGTGTATGCGTTTCGCACCTTCGCCACCAGTGGTGGCTTGGTCTCCTATGGGACCAATCCGATAGCGGTGTGGCGCGAGGGGGCGTCATATGTCGATCGCGTTCTCAAGGGCGCCAAGCCCGCCGACCTGCCGGCCCGGTTTCCCACAAAATATGAACTGGTCATCAATCTTAAGACTGCCAAGGTGCTGGGTCTCACCGTGCCCCCACTGATGCTCGGCCGCGCCGACGACGTGATCGAATAGGCCTTCGATAGCGGATTTTTGCCGCACCTGCTCACGGCAGCTCTTGGCACAAAGCGGACGTCGAGACTGCGCTGAGGAATGTCCGCTTTTGGGGGAAAAGCGGAAGTTAGGAGTTAGGTATTTTTATTTCCTAAGGCCAAGCAGCACGTATCCGAATTCAACCTGCCGATTTGGTTCGCCGACGGCCTCAAGTTTGAATTCTCCAGCCGTTTGAAAGCTCTGAATGCCCTTGCCGGGTATGATTGTTGTTCGGGCGTTGCCGTCCGGCGATCGCCAGTAAACCTTGGTCTCGGCATCGGCGTCCCAGATCGTGAGTACCACGACATGGCGCTCGCCATCGTCGACAATGGTTTTGGGTGGTGCACCAACGTGCAAGGTGCCGGTCGCCAAAGACTCGAATTTATTGATTTGGCCGAAGTCGATTTCTTCAGCTTTGACCCTCGCTGACACGAGTGTAACTGCACCTAGAACCACGAGAGCGGTCACGACGTGCGGTAACGTCAGGAGTTTCGTAGGGACGCGCAGCAAGCTAACCCGCCTTCTTCCGTCGCCCCGCCGGCCGCGCAACCGCGGCTTCCTTGCCCTTCTTGCCGGTGATCGGCAGCAGCATTTCGGTCTGGCCCGCGATGCGCTTGCGTCCCTTCTTCGCCGAAGCCGGCGCACGCTTCTCCTGGGCGACGCTACGGCGTAGAGCATCGATCAGATTGACGACGTTGGTACGGGCAGGCTCTTTCGGCCGTTCGATCCGCTCGCCCTTTTGCTTCTTACGCAAAAGCTCCTTCAGCGCGCTCTCGTACTCGTCCTCGAACTTCTCGGGCTCGAACCTTCCCTTTTTGCTGTCGACGATGTGAACTGCCAAGTCGAGCATGTCCTTGGGGACTTTTTCGTCCTCGATCACGTCGAAATAGTCCTGCGCCTGCCGAACTTCGTAGGGATAGCGGA
>JBAQBC010000108.1:0-3801 GCA_049286035.1 Xanthobacteraceae bacterium | reverse complement strand
ATCGCGCTGTTCACCGCAGGCTTCCTCATCCGTCCGCTCGGCGCTTTTCTTTTCGGCTGGATGGGCGACCGCATCGGCCGCAAATACACCTTCCTCGTCACACTAAGCGGCATGGCGCTGGGCACCGGCGCCATCGGATTGATTCCCACTTTCGACCAGATCGGGCTGGCGGCCGCAGTCATTCTGTTCTGCTTGCGCATGATCCAGGGGCTGTGTCTCGGTGGCCAATATGGCGGGGCGATCACTTACGTCGCCGAGCACGTCTCGGACGAGCGCCGCGGCTACTATACCGGCTGGCTGCAGACTTCGCCGACGCTCGGCATTGTGCTGTCGTTGATCGTTATCATCGTCACGCGCAGTTATCTCGGCGTTGACGCTTTTAACGCCTGGGGCTGGCGCATTCCGTTCTTGTTCTCGTTCCTGTTGATGGCGATTGCCTATTACATCCGGGTGAACTTCCAGGAATCGCCGATCTTCGAGGAGATCAAGGCGAAAGGCGCGATGACAAAGAACCCGTGGAAGGAAGCCTTCCTCAGCGAGAATATCAAATACGTGCTGATCGCCACGATCGTCGTGCTTGGCGAGGGCGTGGTCTGGTATAGTAGCCAGTTCTGGGCGCTGTACTATCTCGGCACGGTCGCCAAGCTCGACACCCTGACCACCGCCTATATTGTCGGCGGTGGGCTCATCATCGGCACGCCGACGCTGATCCTGGCCGGCTGGCTCTCCGATCACATCGGCCGCAAGCCGGTGATACTGGCAGGGTTCCTGCTTGCAGCGCTCACTTACTATCCGCTGTACAGCTGGCTCGGTGCGGTCGCACAACCGAACAATGTCAACTACCCGGTCGCGATCATCATTGTCGCCATCATGGTCGGCTATGTCGGCTTGGTGTACGGCCCGATTGGCGCGTTCCTCGCGGAATATTTCCCTGGCAGGATCCGCTACACCTCGGTGTCGGTGCCCTATCACATCGGCAACGGTTGGGGCGGCGGCCTGGTGCCCTTCATCACGACGGCGGCTTACACCGCGACGGGCAGCCTCGGTTACGCGCTGATTTACCCGATCGCCGTGCCCGCTATCGCTTTCGTGCTCAGCCTGTTCCTGATGCCGGAAACGCGTCAGCGGAGCATCTGGAACGAGGCGGCGATGGAGAAAGCTTAAGTCGCGTCACCGCGACACAATTCGTGCCACAAAAAAGGGCGGGGCCGGTTTCGGCCCCGCAACTTTTTTTGACCGCCGGCAACGGTTCGCGCATTTGCCGCTTCTATTTTGTAAGGAAGGCCGCGATCTTTTCAGCGCCCTGCCCGATTGCCGTGAACGCATCAAGGTGTCCGTTGGGACCGACAAGCGTTCCGCTTTCAACCGATCCGCCAGCCTCGGCAATTTTCTGCAATGTCTCGCGAACGATCGGCTCGTAAAATACGAGATCGTTCGGCGCATAAAGTACAAGTGTAGGCGCTTTGATCTTTGCCGGATCGACGGCGGCGAGCTGGTTGGCCTTGCAGAGATAAAGAAAATGATTTGCGTCGGCCAAAGTCGCGCGCGCGGTCGCGGCCTGGTCGAGAAAGCCTTCGATTTTGAATCGGTTGGCGAGAGCTCTGGCCGGATCCTTGCCCTCTTCGGCTGGTGCAGTTCCAAATGTCGTGCGCGCCCATTCCCAGCTATTGGCCTGCAAGCTCACCAATTTCAGCGCAGCCTTGAGACCATCGATTGGCGGCGCTTTGCCGTAGTAATCGCCATTATTCCATTTCGAATCGAGCCGGATCGGCTGCGCCCACATGTCGAGCCACGCGATCAGATATGGCTCAGGAGTGGCATAAGCGACGACCGCAACGATCCGGTCGACACTGTCGGGATAGCTCTGCGCCCATTCGTAGGCCTGCAGCCCGCCCATCGAGGCGCCGACCACTGCCTTGAGCTTCTTAATGCCGAGGCTGTCGATTAGGGCTTTCTCGACCTTGACGAAATCTTTGATGCTGACGACAGGAAAGCTCATCCCGTAGGGTTTGCCAGTATCAGGATCGATGCTTGCCGGCCCCGTCGTTACGACATTGTGCATATTGACGTTGAGATTGACGAGCGTGTCTGAGGACAGCACGAAATATTTGTTGGTATCGATGGCCTTGCCCGGACCAATGATCGCATCCCAATAGCCAGCCGCCTTGTCCTCGGTATTGTACTTGCCGAAGGCGTGGCTCGTGCCGGAAAAGAAATGGGTGATGAGGATCGCGTTCGATTTGTCGCTATTGAGCGTGCCCGCCGATTCCCAACCCACCTTGATCGATTTGATTGTCTCGCCAGCAACGGTGGTGTAGCTCGGCAACGAAAACGTCTTTTTCTCAACAATCAGATCGTCGGCGTAACACGACGTGCCAAGGACCGTCGCAAGTAAAGTGATGACGGCAAAGCGGAAGCTGGACTGGCGGGCCATTTCGATTCTCCGAAGAGACGATCGCGGGAAAGACTCCACTTTATCAAATCGTTAGGTTCGCCCCCCATTGATTTTTCTTATGAAATTTGAGTTCGTTCTGCCAGGTTACAGCCAGTGATTGTATCACCACAATTTTTGATTGTGGGCAGGCGGGTGCCGAGCTACGCAGATTTCAGTGATGGCCACGGAGCCTGCGGGCCACATCTGAGCGACCCCAGCGCGTTATCGATCACCGCGGCTTCGGCAGAAACAAATAGCGTGCCGTAACGCGTTTCCCCGGGGCGGTCCCCGAGCAATCTGTTTCACCGGTCGTGAAACACGTTTCGTTGGGAAGACGTTTCACTCGAGCCGTGTAACGTGTTTCACCATAGGAACGTGTGTGGCTGAACTCAGCCTGGTTAGCTGCCATCGATGGCGCGCCGCCCTCCTCTTCTTCCCTGGCGCTTTTATGCGCACCTGCGAGGGCCTAGGGCAGGACGCCTCCCCGCAAGAAGACCGCCCAGGATGGCTAGCCCGTTCTGCGCAACCAGAGTATGTTTTGGCCACGCCAAAAAACTATAATGACGGCGTCGCCTATTGGACCCCCTTGGAGGACACGATGACCATTTCACGCCTGCTTGCCCGCACACGCCCGACCCGCCGCGAGGTCATGAAATCGGCGGCACTCGGCTCCGCCGTCGCTATTGCCGCGCCCTATGTCAAAGGAGTTTACGCGGCGGGTTCACTGTCGCTCGGCGTATGGGACCACTGGGTTCCCGGAGCCAACAATACGCTGACCAAGCTTTGCAATGAGTGGGGCGCCAAGAACAATTGCGAGGTCAAGATCGACTACATCACCTCGCAGGGCGAAAAGGACAAGTTGACCGCGGCCGCCGAAGCACAAGCCGGCACCGGTCACGACATCATGTCCCACCGCGACTGGAACATCCGCATTCACCAGAACGTGCTTGAGCCGGTCGATGACGTGATCGGGAAACTCACTGGGCAATATGGTCCGATCAGCCCGGTCGCCGAATATCTCGCCAAGATCAAAGGCACCTGGCGCGGAATACCGACCGCCGTTGGCAGTCAGGTCAAACCCTGCTGCTCGCGCATCGATCTCTATAAGCAGCATGCCGGCATCGACGTCACCGACATTTTCCCGGCCGATGAAGCGAAATGGGATAAGGCAAAGACCGATACTTGGACCTGGGACACGTATCTGACGGCCGCCGAGAAACTCCACAAGGCCGGCTATCCGGTTGGCTTGCCGATGGGTCAAACCAGCGACGCGGTCGATTGGGTCGGCGCGCTGTTCAACGCATTCGGCGTGGTCATGGTCGATGCCAAGGACAACATCAAGATCAATTCCGATGAGACGCGCACCG
>JBAQBC010000107.1:0-1503 GCA_049286035.1 Xanthobacteraceae bacterium | reverse complement strand
GATCGCCTCTATCAACGTGTCGTCGATGATCTCGATGCCCTCGTTCGCGCCGTCGGCCTCAAAGTCGCATGACAAAGGCGCCAAACGAGAACAAAATCCCCCTTACAGCCACTATAACGGTCTAACGCGACGGGGCGATATTTGAGCTGAGCCGATTGCGGTCACTAAGCTTTTCCTCAAGGCGAGGATCGATGCAGCTTACAGCGCGCCAACGCGAATTTGCCAGGATCGCCGGGTGGGCCCTGCCCATAAGCATCACGCTCGGCGCCGTTTTCGGCCATTTCCAAGCGCAGGACGGCAGTGTCTGGGGATACATCCAGGGCGCCGTCACTGCCATTCTGATTTCCTGCACGATCCTTCTGCTCGAGTTCGCCGTATTTAGCCGAACGCGCAGCGCCCTGGCCCGCCGGATGCCGTTCCTCCTGTATCTCGCGCTGCGTTCGTCGGGCTATCTTGCCGCGATCCTCATGGGTCTCGCCGTCAGTGCGTGGCTCCTGCGGGAATCTGCCGAGAGCGGGCCCTTGATCGAGCGCGGCGGCATAATCTTCTCGCTCGTTCTTAGCCTCGGCTTCAACCTGCTCTTCGGCGTGAACGATCTGCTCGGGCAAGGCGTACTGTTTAACTTCGTCGCTGGCCGCTATCGCCGGCCCCGCGTCGAGGAGCGCGTGCTGCTTTTCATTGACATGGAATCCTCGACCGTCATCGCCGAGCGTCTGGGCGAAACCGGCTTCCTCGATTTTCTCAACCGCTTCGTCGCCGATGTCACGGAATCGATCGTGGCGCAGCGCGGCGCGATTCACAAATATGTCGGCGACGAGATCATCGTCACCTGGCCACTTGCCACTGGCCTTCGGGACGGGCACTGCGTCCGCGCCTGCTTCGACGCCTTAGAGCAGTTGGACGAGCACGCTAACGCTTACATTCGCGACTTCGGCCTCCGAGCGAATTTCCGCGCCGCGCTGCATTGCGGACCCGTGGTCATCGGCGAACTCGGCACCGTCAAGATGGAGATCGCATTCCTCGGCGACACCATGAATACAGCGGCGCGTCTGCAGGAGGCTTGCCGCGACACCGGCCAACGCGTGCTTGCCTCGGCGGCACTGGTCAATCGCTTAGCTGCGTTCCCTCCCGGTATCGCAAAGCGCTCGATCGGCCGGCTACGTTTGCGCGGTAAGGAAATCGAAATCGAGCTCTACGCGCTCGCCGCCGCTCAATCGGCAACCCGAGCCAGCGGCAAGGTCACGGCCCTTTCCTCTCGACTAGGCTGAGGACGCACCCTGCAAGAGAGTGACTGGCGGAGGTCTGTTCAGGGTCAATCGCGACCGGTGCGGGCCAGGCAACGGGTCCGTCCATGCCCGCTATGCCCTCAAAGCGGACGTTGAATCGACGGACCTTTGCCGATTGCTGGTGCCACGCTGCACATTATACAAGCTTCCAAAAGGGAGCCTCGGATGATGCGCTACGAACTCACGGATTATGAATGGGCGGCCATCAGGCCAATGT
>JBAQBC010000106.1:0-22338 GCA_049286035.1 Xanthobacteraceae bacterium | reverse complement strand
GACTGATCTCCTTGCCGACCGTGTAGAACGGCATGTGCGGAAAACGA
This sequence comes from Xanthobacteraceae bacterium, assembly GCA_049286035.1. GTDB lineage: Bacteria > Pseudomonadota > Alphaproteobacteria > Rhizobiales > Xanthobacteraceae > BOG-931. The sequence goes on along the minus strand of JBAQBC010000106.1, from coordinate 22,291 downwards.
TCGTGCATCGCACGCATGACCCGCACCAGCACGGTGCCGTCGCCGACACCGGCGTCGAACACCCGCACCGCCGGCGGCCGCGGATGGATGTGAGCAAGCTCTTCCGAAACGCGGTGTGCGACCTCCCACTTCTCACTGCAGGTGTTGACGAACAGGAGATATTTCTGGCGGTTGTCGAAGAAGCGGAAATTGCGCTGTGGGTCGCCAGGTTTGACCGGCGCCGGCGCCAGCGAGGACGCGGCGCGACCCTCGCGTGTGCGCTCAATGATCGCCGGCCGGTCGGTGTGTGCGGGGTGCGCCGCCATGAAACCGTGAATGCGGTCGAGCGTGTCGGTGGTGATGCGGCCGCCGTTGCGCAGTCGCGCTGTCAGCTTGCCGTCGTTTACGGCGCGCCGGCCAAATGTGGATTCCGCAAGGCCAGTATGCCGGCAGTAATCAGAAATTTCCTGGAGCAGCTGCTGTGCGTTCATCGCCCATTGCCGGCAGGAACACCGGCCCTCGAACTTTCCTCACCCGCGCCTGCGCCTTGTTCTTGAGATATCGGGGGCGCTAACTCGCCGTAGCGAACCAAGCTGGTGGGCGAGGGTCAACCACAATTCTGCCCACCGGTGAGATGGGCAGAATAGTGGGCTGAAGCCCTTTAGCGCAAGATTGGGTAATCACGGCTCATTCCAGGGCCGAAACGGAGTTATCCCATGCGCCTCGATGGCAAGATCGCGCTTGTGACCGGCGCCGGTTCGGGCATTGGCAGATGCATTGCCGAGACTTACGCGCGCGAGGGCGCACGGGTCGCGCTCGCCGACATCAACGCCGATGCCGCCAAATCAGCTGCCCGTGCCATCGGCAACAATGCCATCGCATTGCGCTGCGACGTGAGCAAAAAAGCCGATATCGATGGCGTGGTTGAAGAGACGGTGTCCGCGTTCGGCGCCCTCGATATCCTCGTCAACAATGCCGGAACGACGCACGTCAACAAACCGGTGCTGGAAATAAGCGAGGCGGAATACGACCGGATTTTTGCGGTCAATGTGAAGGGGATTTTTCTGGCTTGTCAGGCAGCTGTCCCAGCGCTCCGGAAGCAGGGCGGGGGTGTCATCATCAATATCGGTTCGACCGCCGGCTTGCGGCCACGCCCCGGGCTCTCGGCCTATAACGCTACCAAAGGCGCCGTTCACGTCCTGACCAAGTCGCTCGCCGTCGAGCTTGCAGCTGACGGCATCCGCGTCTGCGCTATCGCCCCGGTTGCCACCGAAACGCCGCTGCTGCCGCACTTTCTAGGTTCGGCGCCGGGCATGCGGGAGAAGTTCATCGCCACGATTCCTCTCGGCCGGTTGGCGCTGCCGCAAGACATTGCCGATGCGGCTTTGTTTCTGGCCTCGCCCGAAGCCAAATTTATTACCGGCAATATCATGGAGGTCGACGGCGGCCGCGGGGTCTGACCGCCCGGTACCGTGGTCCGCAACGCGCCAAGCGAATAGGCCGCAACTTCGGTTCTGGCGGCGGGATTCGTGCCATTTACCGCAACTCTTCCGAGCGTTTTTACCGGCGCGGATCTTGGTGTATCGTTGCGCAAAGGGACGGTCGGCTAAAATGTGGGGTCGCAAACCGAAAGGCGCCGCGGCGACAGACGCACAATCGCCTTCGCAGTTGAAGGAGGCGATCCATCAGGCGCGCGTCGAAGCCGCCGAACGCACCAATGTCATCGTCGATCTGCGCGATGCTGAATTGGCGCGGCTCGAGCTCCTCAATGAAGCGCTCAATCCCCTGTTCGTGGAAGTGCCGCCCGAAGTGGATTTGTTCGATCGCGGCATCAGTCGCGGCGAGACGCCACGGCTGTGGGTCGACGCGCTCGCCCATGTCGCAATGGGCCGCGACAAGCGTCTTTATCGTTTTCTGCATGACAGCCGGATGGGCCGCCGCGTGCTGGCGGAATCCCACGAAATTCCGGACGTCGTGCAGGCGGTTACCACTTATGTGGCGCGCCGGCTGGTCGAGCGGCAACGGGCGCTTGAGGCTGATCCCGATCTTCTGGCGCGCATTTCAGACAAGATGGCGCGGCATTACCGCTGGCGCCGGCGCCGGCGAACGCTGGCGGTCCTGGCGCTCGGATTTCTCACCGGTGTGGCGACGCTGTTCGTGCTCGCAGCCGTGTTATCGCCTGGCTGAGCGTTCGGATTCTCAATAGATTCTGAAGCGGGCGCATTCGCGTATCGCGTCGTCCCCGCCACGCTCATACGAAACGGTCTCGCACCGCCAGCTGCCGGACGAGCCCTCTATTCGAAAAATGTTGTAACCGGCCGGATCTTCGTTTGCATATTTCGCATGGGCCGAAGCCGAGGGCACTCCAACGGCTGGAATTTTTCTATTGCCGGCGCCCTGGAGCCAGACGAGCGATCGCCGGTGATCGTGGCCGTGAAGCAAAAGCTCGGCGCCTTTTACGGCCAGTACCCTGCACAAATCCGCGCCGTCGATGAGGCGCCGAAAAAAACGCCGCGCCGGACTGAGCGGCGGGTGATGGATCAGCACGGTACGGAAGCTTCCTCGCGTTTGCTCAAGCGCCTCGGCCAGCCGCGCGAGCTGTCTTTCGCCAAGCCGTCCGGTTGCCAGGAACGGACCGGTCGGCGCGCCGGTCGAAAGCGCAATCAACGCCACGTCGCCGCGGCGGCGGACAAACGGAAACCGTTCGAGCCCGTCATCGTCGCGCATGTATTCGCCCCAAAATTTCCCCGGTAATTCTTCCGCCCCGCGAACATAAACATCGTGGTTGCCGGGAATCACGGTGACGTCGGCAGGCCGCCCGATCGACTCAAGCCATCGTCCCCCCCAGGCATATTCGCCGGGCAACGAAAAATTGGTGAGATCGCCGGTGACCGCGACGTGTTCGGCGGATCGTTCCTGTAAATCGCGCGTGATCGCCACAAGCACGTCGGGGCGATGGATGTATTTGCGCTTACGATGCCAGTTGATGTAGCCAAGGCCGCGCTTACTCGCGAGCTCGGACGGTTTCGGCGTCAGCGCCAGATGCAGGTCCGACAGATGCGCAAGTGTGAACATCGGGGCGCCTCAGCGGCGATGATCGGCGCCCGCGATCGCCGACGGGAGATAATAAATCACGAACTGCCGATCAAGATGCCGACCGCGAACACCAGCACGCCGCCCACGACAACCTGGAAAACCGCCTGAAGGAACGGCGTATCCATGTAGTGCGTCCTGATCCAGGCGATGACCGCGAGTTCGACCGCGACGACCGCGCAAGCGACTGACGTCGCGACGTAGAAATGCGGAATGAGGTAAGGCAGCGCATGACCGAGCCCGCCGATCGCGGTCATTGCCCCTGTGACTCCGCCACGAACTACCGGCGCTCCACGCCCGGTGAGCGAGCCGTCATCGGACAGCGCTTCGGCAAAGGCCATCGAGATGCCGGCGCCGAGTGCGGCGGCAAGTCCGACCAGGAATGTCGACCAGGTGTTGCGGGTGGCGAACGCGGCGGCGAATAACGGCGCCAGCGTCGAAACCGACCCGTCCATGAGGCCGGCGAGTCCGGGCTGGACATATTGCAGCACGAACATTCGCCGCGCGGTGCTATCTTCGGCTTCGCGCGCCCGCGGCGTGATCTTTTCGCCAAGTTCATGCGCAAGGGATTCGTGTTTATCCTCCGCGGCGGCGAGTTGACGCAACAGATGCCGGACGGAATCGTCGCGCGCGGTTTCGGCGGCGCGACGATAGAACCGCGCCGTCTCATATTCCATCTCCTCGGCGAATTTGCGGGTCGCCTCGATGCTCAGCGTCCGGTTCAGCCAAATCGGCTGCCGTGCGACAAACCCCTTCACGTCCTGGCGCCGGATCAGAGGCAGAAAATCGCCGAACTTCTTGCGGTGCAGGTCGAGCAGCATGTCGCGATGATTCATCTCTTCGCGCGCCATTTTGTCGTACATTTCCGCGGTCTCGGGATAAGCGCTGCGCAGCCGGTCGGCGAATGAGCGGTAAATCCGGTTGTCCTCGTCCTCGTTAGAAATGGCGAGCGCAAGAATTTCCTGCTCATTGAGATCGGCGAATCGTTTCAAGGAAATTCCCCGTGGGACTAATGTGTTTTGGGCGACGAAGACCGCCCATTTTAGAGCCATTCTAATTGGTGAGGCCAGCCCGGATCACAAGCGGATTGCAGCATGACATTGAGCACTATCCGTCGCCCGTTGGAGCCGCTTATCCGCGTGCTTTTCCACATTTATTGGCGATTTTCACGTGGCCTCACGGTCGGAGTCCGCGGCTTGGTTTTGGACGGCGAAGGCCGCGTGTTCCTGGTCAAGCACTCCTATGTCGCCGGATGGCACCTTCCGGGCGGCGGCGTGGAGAAAGGAGAAACGCTCCTTGCGGCGCTTGCACGGGAGCTGCGCGAGGAAGGCAATATCGAGTTGAACGCCACACCGGTGCTCCACGCAATTTATTTCAATCGGCGGATCTCATCGCGCGATCATGTTGCTCTCTACGTCGTGCGGTCGTTCCAGCAGACGGCGCCGCCCCAACCAAACCACGAAATCATAGCGCACGGCTTTTTTGCGCTGCAGAACTTGCCGGTCGACACGTCACGCGCGACACGCGAGCGTATTACCGAGGTTGTCAGCGGCCGCACCGCTTCCGAAACGTGGTGATCTCGGCGGCTTGGATTTCTGCCGGCGCGTGTCACCGCTGAGGCAACGGCGCGCCATCCCTCAACCTATCTTACCCGAAGCGATTGCGGTCGTGCGGAGCGGTAAAGTCGATTGATGGCCCGATCGGCACGATGCCGGTCGGATTCACTTGGCGCTGGCTGCCATAGTAATGGCGCTTGATGTGATCGATGCTCACAGTCTCGGCGATGCCCGGCATCTGGTAGAGATCGCGCGTGTAATTCCACAGATTGGAATAGTCAGCGATGCGCCGCAGATTGCACTTGAAGTGGCTGTAGTACACGCTGTCGAACCGCACTAGCGTGGTGAACAGCCGCCAGTCCGCCTCGGTATTTTGGCCGGCCACCAAATAGCGCCGCTGCGATAACCGCTCCTCGAGCTGATCGAGGGTCTCGAAAATGCCGTAGGCGGCTTCCTCGTAGGCTTGCTGGGTCGTCGCGAAACCGGCGCGATAAACACCATTGTTGATGTTTGGATAAATGAGTTCGTTGACGGCATCGATCTCGCTCCGCAGCGCGACGGGATAATAGTCGGCGCGCACATCAGTGAAGGCGTCAAACGCCGAGTTGAGCATGCGGATGATCTCGGACGATTCGTTATTGACGATGGTTCGCCGTTTCTTGTCCCACAGCACCGGGACCGAGACTCGGCCGGTATAATGCGGGTCGGCGATCAGATAGATCTCGGCCAGAGTTGACTTGCCGTTCACGCTGTCCAGCGTGCCGTGGGCCTCGCTGCCGAATTCCCACCCGGTCTTGCCATAGAGCGGTTCGGTGATTGAGACCGAAATGACCGGTTCGAGCTTCTTTAACTTGCGAAAGATCAGCGTGCGGTGGGCCCATGGGCAGGCGAGCGAAGCGTAGAGGTGATAGCGTCCGGGCTCGGCGGCAAAGCCGCCTTGACCCGAGAGGCCAGGACTGCCGTCGCGCGTCACGAAATTGCGAAAAACCGGCGCGGGCCTGATAAAGCGGCCTTCTTTGGTGCGGGAAATGTCCTCTTGCCAGGCGCCGTTAACGAGCAAGCCCATCGGTTTCTCCAATCCCTGGCCATCCAATGTAATGATTATCGGCGGTCGCGATAGTGCGTCGAGCCAGGCGACCAAACTGGACGTTAGCGGAGCGGGGTGCTAGGCGGCAGCGCGATGAATGATATTTCGGTGAGCATCCAGCCCGAGGCGCCGGACGATGCGGTCGCCATCGAGCGCCTGCACGAACGCACGTTCGGTCCGGGCCGTTACGCCAAAACGGCATACCGGCTGCGCGAGCAGGTCGACCACATTCGCGAACTGTCCTTCACGGCGCGCATCGGGACCTTGCTGATTGGCTCGGTGTGGCTTTCGCCCATTCGCATCGATGAGGCCAAAGCGCTGTTGCTAGGTCCGGTAACCGTTGAGCCGGCATTTCGCGATCGCGGCGTGGGGCAAGCCTTGATCGAACGCGCGCTCAAGGAAGCGAAGGACAAGGGCCATCGTCTCGTCGTTCTGGTCGGCGACGAAGGGTATTACGAGAAATCCGGCTTCAAGCGCATTGCGCGTGGGCGCGCGACCATGCCTGGTCCGGTCGATCCGGCGCGGCTGTTGCTTGCCGAATTGGCGGAAGGCGCCTTTGCAGGCGTATCCGGCCCGATACGGCCGGATTGAGCGGCTAAAGCATGATCCCGAAAAGTGGGCACCGGTTTTCGGAAAAGATCATGCTCAAGCAAGAAGCTAAAGCGAAATACGAATCGACTCAAAATCATTTCGCTTTAGCGCCCCTCGCGCACCCACGTGCCGGCGAGACTTCCGAGCAATAACAGCAAGCCGAGCAGCCCGGCAAAGACCGGCAGAACCCCGACGCCGCGGACCACGCTGGCATTGCTCATCTTCAGCCCGAGCCAATCGTCGCCCTTATAAGTATCGGCCGAGCGCACGGCGACGATGCGCGGCACATTCAGTCCGCCGCCATCCTCGAGCCGCCGCGCGTCGCCGCCCGTGGCATTGGCCAAGGGCGCCAGTACCTGCGTGGTCGAAGTTACTTCGGCATATTCGCGTGGGTTTGCCGGTCCGACATTGATCAGAGCGTTGAGCTTGCCGTCCGTGGCGCGCCACAGGCCGAGCTCGTTGGCGCTCACGCTCGATTCCCAAACGCCCGGCTTCTTCGCGTCGAGTTTGAGAGTACGCGTTGCGCCCGAAGGCGAGGTCAGCATTACGTCTGCGACCTGGTCGGCCATCGTTTGCCGGCGCACGAGAAGATCGTGGCCGCTGACGGTCAACCGCAGCGCTTCTTCTTCCAGGTCGGGTTCCTTCATGAGCCAATGCGACAGGCGGCGCAGCAGGTCGAGGTGTGGGCCGCCGCCTTCAAAGCCGCGGGCCCACAGCCAGATGTGATCCGACAGCAGTAGCGCGACGCGACCCTCACCCTCGTGTGAGAGCACCAGCAGCGGTTTTGCATCCGGACCCTGCATGACCGTGGTGCCGGTGGCGCTGCGTGTGTCGACAACGCGAAACCATTCGCTCCAGTGCGGCGGCTTGTCTTCGGAGCCGTCAAGGCCGCGGGTGACGGGATGGCGTTGGCCGAGATCGGTCAGCTCCGGGCGGAACGCCCGATTAGTAACCTCGCCGCTCGGCTCAGCCGGCAAGATCGCATCGAGCGGTGTGCGCCAGATGCTGGTCGAGCTTGCATAATCAGGACCGGCGGCAACCAGCACGGCGCCGCCGTCGCGCACGTACCGGGTAATGTTGTCGAAATAGATGATCGGCAGCACGCCCTGACGCGCGTACCGATCGAAAATGATCAGCTGGAAATCGTCGATCTTTTGCTGAAACAGCTCGCGGGTGGGGAACGCGATCAGCGACAGCTCATTGATGGGCGTGCCGTCTTGCTTTTCCGGCGGACGCAGAATTGTGAAGTGCACCAGGTCGACCGAGGGGTCGGATTTGAGCAGATTGCGCCAGGTGCGCTCGCCGGCGTGAGGTTCGCCCGATACGAGGAGAACGCGCAGTTTGTCGCGCACGCCGTCGATGGTCACAACGACGCGGTTGTTGACCTGAGTGAGCTCGCCAGCAAGCGGGGATGCCTCGATCTCGACGATGTTTCGTCCGCCGTGGGGAATCGGAACGGTAACGCTCTGTGCAGTCCCGATCGGAACATTGCGCGTTTCGATGACGTCGCCGTCGCGCCGAACCGTTACCTGGGCAGTGCTTTCGCCGGCGCCCTGGTCCTCCACCCGATACGTGATCGTCTGCGGCTGACCGACAATACCGAACCGCGGCGCCGTGATCAGCGCCACGCGGCGGTCGCGCTCGTCCTGGTGACCGGTGATCAGCGCGTGCACAGGCGCGGAAAAACCCAGCGATGCAGCGTCGGCGGGCACGTCATGCACACGGCCATCGGTGATCATGATGACGCCCGCAAACCGATCGGACGGGACATCGGCAAGTGTCGAATTTAGCGCCGTGAACAAACGCGTGCCGTCGGTCTCACCGTCGGCTTCTCCGGCCTCGATAACACGGACCTCCAATCCCGGAATGCGGTGGAGCTCGTCGAGAATCTTCGCGCGGGCCGCCTCGGTCTGTTGCGTGCGGTCGCCGAAATTCTGGCTCGGGCTTTTGTCGACCACGACGACTGCAACTGAGGTCAGCGGATCGCGATCCTCGCGCGTGAACGATGGATTGGCGAGCGCGAGTGCGATCAATGCCAAGGCAAGAGTTCGCACGGCGGCGCCGCGGCTGCGCGACACAAACAGGACCAACGCGAACAGGACCGCCGCCGCAATTACCGCCCATAGGATCTGCGTGCCGACCAGAGGAGCGAACGCAATACCGATGTTCAAAAGCTCTCTCCTGATCGAGGTTTATTGGCCCAAGCGCTCGAGCAGTGCCGGCACATGCACCTGATCGGCTTTGTAATTGCCGGTGAGTGTATACATGACGATGTTCACGCCGGCGCGGAACGCGAGCTCACGCTGGCGTGGCCGCCCATCGACCATTGGCAGCACCGGCTGGCCGTCCGGCCGCGTCGCCCAGGCGCCGGCAAAATCGTTCGAGGTTATGATAATGGACGACACGCCATCGCCGCCGCGGGCAGGGCGACCCGAGGCCTCCTGCTCGCTTTCCGACGGCAGCGCCTCAACCCAGAGCTGGCCGCCGTCAAACCGGCCGGGAAAATCGCGCAGCAGATAGAAAGTCTTGGTCAAAACGTGATCGCGCGGGACCGGCTCGAGTTCGGGAATGTCGAGCGATGAAAGGATTTTCCGGAGTTCGAGCATCCCCGGACTGCGGGTTTCGCCGCCTTGGCCGGCCGGCGCGACGACCGCATCACGGGTGTCGAACAGCACCGTGCCGCCGGCTTTCATGTAGGCATCGATGCGCTTAAGCGCGGCATCGGAGGGCCGCGGCGCGCCGGGCACGATTGGCCAATAGATCAACGGATAAAAAACAAGCTCGTCACGAGCGATGTCGAGCCCGATCGGATCGCCGGGCTCGAGTGCGGTGCGCTGCGCGAGAAATAGTGTAAGCCCGGAAAGCCCGGCCTTGCTGATGGCATCGACGTCGGCATTTCCGGTGATGACATAGGCAAGTTTGGTTTCAAGCGCCGATTGCGGCACATCCGTCGGCGATTGCTGGGCATAAGCGCTCGCGTATGTCAGCGTCAGAATGATGAGCACGAGAATGGACGCCGATGCGGCAGGCAAACGCCGCGGGATGAGGCGCTGAATGCCGCCCCCCAGGAATAAAACAATAATCGAGTCGAGAAACAGCAAAGCAATGGCCGCAAGCAGGACTGGGCCGCGCAAATCCTGCGGTTCGCTGGTGCGGTAGACCTCGCGACTGGCGTTGACGAGCGGCGAAAAATCAAGCGCGGCGAGGTGATCGGCGCCAGCCAACGTGTTGATCGCAAAAAGGCTCTCAGGGGGCCCATAGAATCCAGGCGGATGATCGCGCGTGGCGCTGCCGACAAAGTCTTCCGGCACCGGCCGTGCGGTCGGCGGCGGCGCAACGAAGCTGCCGAAGCCATCCAGGATATGGCTCGGCGCGGCGACGGCGCGTGCATTCTTGCTTGCTGCGGCCGCGCCCTCGGTGGCCATGGTCGTGCCGGACAGTGCGACAATTCGCTTGAGCATGTCGACAAAGGCGCCGGACAGCGGCAGGTCGGACCAGCGCGTATCGCCGGTGACATGAAACAGGACGAGCAGGCCCTTGCCGCGATGCGCCGCGGTGACCAGCGGCGTGCCGTCGGCAAGTGTCGCCCAAGTATTGTCGCCGAGCGTCGCATCCGGCTCGGCGAGCACTTGGCGGGTGACGGTCACGTCGTTGGGCACGGGCAAGCCGCCGAATGGACTGTCGCGCGAGAACGCCGCCAGCGGTTGTGGTTTGTCCCAGCTCAGGCTGCCGCCGAGAATGCGGCCGCCGCGGCGCAACCTGACGGGCACAAGGTCGTCCTCGGACGCGGCAAGCCGCGGACCGGCGAACCGCACCAAAACGCCGCCGTCTTCAACCCAGCGAGTAAGTCGATCATGCGCGTCGCCGACATTGCCGACATCGGTAAGCACCAGCATCGGCAGATTTTGGTCAAGAAAATGCGACACGGCGTCGGCCGGCGATTCCCCTTGCGTCAGGCGCACATCGGCAAATGGCTCGAGCGCGCGCTGCAGGTAATAACTCGATGACAGCAGTGGCTCGGCGACGTCGGCGTTCGCGCCGGAGACGATGCCGACGGTGCGGCGGCGCGACCGTTTATCCAAAAGCTGGACCGCACCCGCGGACCGCTCGCCGGCAATTTCGAGTCTCGCGATCTCATTGCGCAGTTCGACCGGCAGTTCAAACCGCGCTTCGGTTTCCCGATCGGCAGCGTTGAAGGTAAATTGTGCTTCGCCGAGCGCCAGTCCCTTCAGATCGAGCGCTCGCACCGTTCCGGCGTCGTTTGCACCGGGCGTCGCGCGCAAGACCTTCACAGCCAAGGCGCCGGCCGCATTCTCGGCGCCGTTGAGTGCGCGCGGCTGCGGGATTCCACCGGTGACGATCGTAAGCGGATGTTGACCGACCGTTTGCTCCAGGTTTGCGACAAAGGCCGCGCCATTGCCGAGATCGATTCCATCGGAAAGCCAGACCAGTTCGATTTCGGGATCGGTCGAGAGGAAACGCGACAGCGATGGCAGAGCCTCGGCGCGGTCGACGCGGTAGGGAACCGGCTTGATTTGCTGCAGCCGCACCCGCGCCGAGTCGGCAGTTTCGAGCGAAATGTCGCGCGGTCCCTGAGACAGTGGTAGCACCGCCACGGCGCGCCGGTCGTCCGCTGCGCGCATAACGATGTCGTCGGCGGTGCGCAGCCGCGCCTCCCACGTGCTTGCCGCCGTCCAGCCGTCGTCGAACAGGATCACAAGCGGCGCACGCGTCTTGGTCGCGGCCAGTGGTGGATGGAAAAGCGGGCCGGCGGCTGCGATGATGATTGTGGCGGCGAGCGCAAGCCGCAAAAGCGTGAGCCACCACGGCGTGCGGGCCGGCGTTTCCTCCCTCGGCGCGATCGCGAAGAGAAGCCTTGTCGGAGGAAAATCGATGCGGCGCGGCCGCGGCGGGATTAAGCGCAATAACCACCACAGTGCCGGCAAGGTGATCAGCCCGGTGAGCACCAGCGGTTCGGTAAAGCCGAGCGAAAGTGCGCTTATCATGGCGATACCGCCGATCGTTTAGGCGCCTGCGGTTGCATCCGTCCGTAGATTGCGCCGGCGCCGATGCGGGCGTGCAACGCCAGCAGCAGCTCACTCGGTGGACGGTCGGTCCGATGGATGCTGAAGCTCCAGCCGAGGCGGTCGGTTTCGCTGCGGATCGCGGCGCGATGCTGTGCGATTTGCGCGCCGTAATCGGCGCGCCAATTCTCGGCTCGACCCGCAGTGATGCGTCTGCCGTCTTCTGGCTCGATGAATTCGATCCGCCCCCAATAGGGAAATGTCTCTTCCGCCGGATCGACGATCTGCACAATGTGGCCCTGGGTACCGTTGCCGGAGAGCTGCGCGATGGTTCGCCGCACGTCGGCAATATCGCTCCAGAGGTCCGAGAGCAAAACCACCTCGGCGAGCGGGGAGGGCGCGAAATTCGGCGGCAGGCTCGTACGCTCGTCACGATCCACCACAATGGCCTGGACGATCCGCTCGATGACGTTGCGGCTGCCGGTCGGACGCATCAAGCCTGGAATTCCGACGCGCTCGCCGCCTTCGACCAGGACCTCGGCGAGGGCAAGCGTGATGACGAGCGTCCGATACAGTTTGTTGTCGCGCGCGAGCGATGAGGCAAAATACATCGAGGGCGAACGATCGGGCCAGATCCAGACCGTATGCGCCGCTTCCCATTCCTGCTCGCGCACATAAAGATGGTCGTCGCGCGCCGACCGCCGCCAGTCGACTCTTGAGGCGGGCTCGCCGGAAACAAAGCGGCGGTACTGCCAGAAATTCTCGCCGGGTCCAGCGCGGCGACGTCCGTGCAAGCCGTGAATCACCGTGGCCGCCACGCGGCGCGCTTCGAGGATAAGCCGCGGCATGCTGGCTGCGAGCGTGCGACCTTCGCCGGACGCTCGGGCGACCGCCGCACCGTCCTGGTATGTGCGCTGTGGCGAGCGCGAATATGGAGACGGGGTCTCCGTTGCCATCGGCCTATCCGATCCGAGCCTTTAATCGTCCGATCACGGCTTCGATCGTTTCGCCTTCGGCGCGCGCCGTGAAGGTGAGCGCCATCCTGTGCTTGAGAATGGGCTCAGCGAGCTCGACGACGTCGTCAATGGAGGGCGCCAGCCGGGCGTCGAGCAACGCGCGGGCGCGCACCGCCAGCATCAGCGCCTGGCTCGCGCGCGGGCTTGGTCCCCAAGCAATGAGCTTGGCGTCACCGCCGCCATCGGCGCCCGGACGCGCCGATCGCACCAGCGCCAGAATAGCCTCGACGACGGAATCGCCGACCGGAAGCCTGCGCACCAAGCGCTGCGCCGCCATCAGCTCGTCGGCCGTCATCGCCGGCTTCGGTCGTGTTTCTTCGGAGCCGGTGGTCTCGAACAGGATCCTCCGCTCCGCTTCGCGGTCCGGATAGCCGACATCGATTTCCATCAGGAAGCGATCGAGCTGCGCTTCCGGAAGCGGGTAAGTGCCTTCCTGCTCGAGAGGGTTCTGCGTGGCGAGGACATGGAATGGCTTGGGAAGATCGTGTCTGGTGCCAGCGACCGTCACGTGTTGTTCTTGCATTGCTTGCAGCAGCGCCGATTGGGTGCGAGGGCTGGCGCGGTTGATTTCGTCGGCCATGAGAAGCTGGGCAAATACCGGGCCGGAGATGAAACGAAAGCTGCGCTTGCCAGTCTGGCTTTCCTCCAACACTTCGGTACCGAGAATGTCCGATGGCATGAGATCGGGCGTGAACTGAATTCGCCGCGCGTCAAGGCCGAGCACGGTGCCCATGGTGTCGACGAGCTTCGTCTTCGCCAAACCTGGCACGCCAAGCAGAAGAGCATGGCCGCCGGACAGGATGGTAACCAGCGCCTGCTCGAGGACCTTTTCCTGACCGAATATGACCATGCCGATCGCTGCTTTGGCGGCGCGCACATGCGCCGCGGTGGACTCCGCCGCACGCACGATCATGTCTTCGATCTTTTCGAGCCCTTCTCCGCCAGCAGCGGGCATGGTCAACTCCTTGCTTTTAAGCGTTGCACCGATCAGATTCGCGTCACATGAATGAACGACAACACATTTGTACCCTGTTTCGGCTTATGAGATGCAACATTTGCGCCATCTGCCCGATGCAGATTTTGCGCTGATTCGTAAGCCACCGGAACACAACTGAGGTTTAGCTGCCACCCGGATAGCGATCGGCAAACTCGAGGTCACAATGACCATGCTGGCACTGATGTCTTAAGCTTCAAAGTCACGGCAAACCATGGCGAAGGAAGGGCAATTCGGCCTGGACTCGATCACAGGCGCGCTAGCTGAACGGCGCCTGCCCCCGGTCGAACTGTGGGACCCGCCGTTCTGCGGCAACCTTGATATGCGCATCGCGGCGGACGGCACCTGGTACTATCTCAAAACGCCGATTGGCCGGCCTGCTCTCGTCAAGTTGTTCGCTTCCGTACTCAAGCGCGAAGGCGACGAATACTTCCTGGTCACGCCGGTGGAGAAATGCGGTATCCAAGTTGAGGACGCGCCGTTTGTCGCCGTCGAGCTGAAAGTGGCGGATGGCGATGCCGGAAAGGTGCTCAACTTTCGGACCAATGTCGATGAGTGGATCGCCTGCGGGTCAGCGCATGAATTGCGCTTCGATCCCGAGCCGGGGACCGGAGGCCTCAAACCCTATCTGCATGTGCGCCGCGGCCTGTGGGCCAAGGTGACGCGATCGCTGTTCTTCGACCTTGTCGCGCTCGGCGAAGAACATGAGATCGCGGATACACCGCTGTTCGGGGTTACCTCGATGGGCGTTTTTTTCCCGATGGCGCCTGCCGATCAGGTGAAGGATTTGGCGTGAACGAGCGAGCCGACAGCACAGACACTGCCGCAATCGGCGATTTCTTTGATCGCGCGCGGCAGCGGCTCACCCTTGAAGTGCCACCGGCTTTGACCGACCCGGCCGCCCAGGGCGCGCGCGGCGATCTCGATCTCAATCCGGAAATCTGGCTGCGCGCCGGCGTCAAGGCGACAAGACCCGCCGCGGTGCTCGTTCCGATCATCGACCGCAGCGAACCGACCGTGCTTCTGACCTTACGCACGACCGAGCTTACGAGCCACGCCGGCCAGGTCGCGTTTCCCGGCGGCAAAATCGAGCCGGCGGACGAAAGCCCGGTGGCCGCGGCACTGCGTGAAGCGCGCGAAGAAACCGGTCTTGCACCCGCGTCGATCGAACCGATCGGCTACCTCGATCTTTATCTGACCTTCTCCGGTTTTCGCATTCTGCCGACGGTGGCGCAGGTCAAGCCTGATTTCACCCTGTTGCTCAATCCGCAGGAGGTGACCGAGACGTTCGAAGTGCCGCTGAAATTTCTGATGACGCCGGGTAATCACCAGCGCAAGACGCGCGATTGGAACGGTTTTGCGCGCGATTATTACGCAATCCCTTATCAGAACCGCTACATTTGGGGCATCACCGCGGGTATTCTACGGAATCTCTACGAACGGGTTTATGGCGAATGATCCGGCCGATACTGATTGAGATCGGATTATTTATCGCGCCGTTCGTCATCTATGCCGCCTTGCTCGTGGTGACGCTGAAAGGCGTGCTGCAGCCGTCGGCTTGGGGCATTCGACGCGTCGCTGCGCTTGGGATCGCGGGATTTGTTCTGATGCTCGGCAGCTTTGTCATTTTCGCGCAGTTTTCCGGAGCTCCGCCAGGCTCGACTTATGTTCCGGCGCATATCGAAAACGGCAAGTTCGTACCGGGGACGACGCGGTGAGCAAGAGCGACTCTCTTGGCGATGCCGTCTGGCTCGTGCGCGGCGAAGCGGCGCCGCTACTTAAGCTTCTCGACAGCAATGGCGAAGAAGCGCGCATCGTCGGCGGCGCCGTCCGCAACGCGCTCTTGCGCCTGCCGGTTCATGAAATCGATATCGCGACGACGGCGTTGCCGGACGAGGTCATGCGGCGCGTCGAAGCGGCAGGCTGGAAAGCCGTTCCCACCGGCATCGAACACGGCACCGTCACCGTCCTCATTGCCCGCAAACCGTTCGAAGTGACAACGTTGCGGCGCGACGTCGAAACCTATGGCCGCAAGGCCAAGGTCG
Organism: Xanthobacteraceae bacterium; assembly: GCA_049286035.1. Lineage (GTDB taxonomy): Bacteria > Pseudomonadota > Alphaproteobacteria > Rhizobiales > Xanthobacteraceae > BOG-931. Next base: position 6,906 of record JBAQBC010000106.1, on the reverse strand, counting down.
TGTTCGGCCGGGATTGGGTCGCCGATGCTATGCGGCGCGATTTCACGATCAATGCGCTGTCGTTGTCGGCGGACGGCGAGCTGCACGATTATGTCGAGGGTCTCGCCGACCTCGCCGCGCACCGGGTCCGCTTTATCGGCGACCCGGCGCAGCGCATCGCCGAAGATTATCTGCGCATCCTGCGCTTCTTCCGTTTTCACGCGTGGTACGGCGAGGGCATGCCCGATCCGGAGGGCTTGCACGCCTGCATCCGCGGGCGGACCGGAATCGACTCGCTGTCGCGCGAGCGGATAAGAACCGAATTATTGAAATTGTTGCTCGCTCCGCACGCTACACCAACGCTGGCGCTGATGACCGAGATCGGCTTGCTCGGCGATGTGCTGGGCGGAGTTGCCTTGCTCGCGAGCTTCGAAAACATGGTCAAAGTCGAAGCGGCAATCGGAGTCGAATCCGATCCGGTGCGGCGGCTCGGCGCGCTCGGCGTGTGGGTCGCCGAGGACGGCGAGCGCCTCGCGCAACGGCTGCGCCTATCCAATGCCGATGCCGAGAGATTGACCGCGCTGGAGCGATGGTGGCGAGTGTTGCCCGAACTCGTGTCTGCACGCGTGCTGCTGTACCGGCTGGGCCCGCAGCATTTCGCCGACCAGGTGCTGGTGGCGTGGTCGCGATCCGCTGCGAGCGCCGCGGATCGCGCCTGGCGCGCGCTCGCCGAACTGCCGCGGACCTGGAACGCGCCGGAATTTCCGCTCAAGGCGGCCGATTTCATGGCTCGCGGTTTTGCCGCAGGACCGGCTTTAGGAGCGGTTATACGGGCGGCCGAACAGGCGTGGATTGCGGCTGACTTTCCGGCCGATGCGGCAGCGATCGAGGCTATTGCGGATCGGGCGGCGCGGGGAGCAAGCGGGGCAGGCTGAGCGGAGGTTTCAAGATGCTCGCGCGCGCAATGCACGCAGGCGTTTTCGGCTGATCGCGGCAAGTTCCTGCATGCGCGGCCGCAGCGGTGCCGCCATCCGGCTCGGCCGCATGCGCTCGACCTGCATCGCGTTGCCCCGCCAGATGAAATCATTGCCGCGCAGCGCGGCGACAAAGAGTGCCGGCAGCATCAGATCGCGTATCAATCCATAGAGCGGGTGGAGCGGCGAGACATGCCATCCGCTCGCCGCCGCGAGCGCCATTTCGCTGCCATACCAGAGGAGCGCGAACGCCGAGATGAAAAGTAATACCGGCCAGCCGAAGGCCTGCGCCAAGATTGCCGCGCAAATCATCGGCGGCACGCCGCCGGAGAGAATTTCGGGCAAAAAATAAATGAAAAAGCTGGCGCGGCGCAGCCGCGCCCAGCGCAATTGGCGATTCCAGACCTCGCCGGCGCTGCGCCGGCCGAGCGGCTGGGCCAGCGGCCGGTCCACCAGACGCACCTTGAGGCCCACGTCACGTACGATTTTGGTCGCTGCGGCGTCTTCGGCGACTTCCCTGCCGAGCGCCTCGATGCCGCCGGCGCGCTCGAGGTCGGCGCGCCGCCATAGCATGGTCTTGCCCTGGGCGAAGCCCCTGCCAAAACCATCGACGATGTATTGCCAGCGTGCCTGATAGGTGTTGAGGAAGGCGCATTCGATCTCCGCCCAAAGTCCCCGCGGGTGCGAGCCGATCGGCGGGGAGGCGACAAGCCCGGTATCAGCGCGCCAGCTGGCGAACAGGCGCTGGATGTAATCGCGCGGCATCAGCACGTTGCTGTCGGCGATAACAATCCAATCGTGCGATGCGGCGCGCCAGCCCTTGACCACATTATTGAGTTTGGGATTTGCGCTCACGCGGTCATCGCTGATCAGCAATCGGGCGTCGACCATGGGGTAGGCGGCAATCAAGCCTTTAACCAGCGGGAGAACGGGGTCGGCCGCATCAGTTATGCAAAACAATATTTCATAGCGCGGATAGTCGAGCTCGAACGTGGATCGCAGCGTGTCCGCAGCGTAGTTGTCGATTCCGCACAGCGGTCGCACCAGGCTGACCGGCGGATAGTCGCCAAGCTGAGGCGGAGCCTTCCGACGCAACCTGACGATCGCGATCGCGATGCTGGTGATCTGAACCGCAGCAAAAAGAACGCAGAAGATGGCGACGATGAGAATCAGGCTCGGCATCGTCGGCGACAGTTAGTTAACCGACGTGACAGGGTTGTGACTCTGCAGGTGCGCATTCTCGAAATGCGTTAGCGATGCGAAGAGTCGCGCGTTAACGATTGCTGTCATGCTGCTGCAATGGAGCAACTCTATAACCCTGATTCGATTAAACTAGGCGCGAGAATTCGGTCGGTGACATCCGAGCACGGTACTAAGAACTTTCGTACTCTGTTTATCTCGGATGTGCATCTCGGCGCGCGCGGTTGCCAAGCCGAACAGCTTCTCCATTTTTTGCGCTATCACGACGCCGAAACCATTTATCTGGTCGGCGATATCGTCGACGGTTGGCAGTTGCGCTCCGGTTGGTTTTGGCCGCAGCATCACAATGACGTCGTGCAGAAGCTTCTGCGCAAAGCGCGCAAGGGTTCACGAATCGTTTATTTGCCCGGCAATCACGACGAGTTTCTACGCGACTATTACGGGACCCATTTCGGCGGCATCGAAGTGGTTGAGACGGCAATCCATCAAGCCGCCGATGCGCGGCGCTATCTCGTGGTGCACGGCGATGCGTTCGATATGGTGGTCAAGCACGCGCGCTGGCTGGCGCTGCTCGGCGACACCGCTTACGATTTTGCGATCTTCATCAATCGCTATTTCAATGCCGTCCGGCGGCGGCTGGGTTTTCGCTATTGGTCGCTGTCGCAATGGGCCAAACACAAGGTCAAGAACGCGGTGAACTATATTGGCGCATTCGAGGAGACACTGGCGGAAGAAGCGCGGCGGCATCGCGTCGACGGCGTGATCTGCGGTCATATTCACCACGCGGTCATTCATGAGAATTTCGGCATTCGCTACATGAATTGCGGTGACTGGGTCGAAAGCTGCACCGCGCTTGCCGAACACGCCGACGGACGCTTTGAAATCATCACCTGGTCCGATCACGCCGAGCTACTGCCGCCGCCCGTGGAAGACGACGAGCCGCTCTCGCCGTTCGAGGAGCGCACCGGTATCGCCGCCTGACCAAGCCACTGCGATACCCGGCTGAGCATGGTTTAAATTTCGCAGCCCTCGCCGGTCGGCTTGGCAAGCGCGTATAATCCATTCCATGAATCTGACGGTACGGATCGAACGCTGGCCCCTGCAGCGCGCGTTTACGATCAGCCGCGGCAGCAAAACCGAAGCCGTCGTGGTGGTCGCGGAGCTCGAACGCGGCGGCCATCGCGGCCGTGGCGAAGCGGTTCCTTATCTCCGCTACGGCGAAACACCGGAAGGTGTGGCTGCGACGATCGAGGCGATGGGCGCTGCGCTGCGCGGCGGGCTCGACCGCTGCGGCGTGCAAACCGCGATGCCGCCCGGCGCGGCGCGCAACGCGCTGGACTGCGCACTTTGGGATTTGCAGGCCAAACAAGCCGGCCGCTCCGCCCACGGCTTGGCGGCATTGCCCGCGCCAAAGTCGGTGGTGACGGCCTATACCATCTCGCTCGACAAACCTGAGGCTATGGCGGACGCCGCGGCGCGCGCCGCAAGCCGCCCCATGCTCAAAGTAAAACTCGGCGGTGGCGGTGACGACACGGAGCGCATCGCCGCGGTGCGACGCGCCGCGCCCAAGGCCGAACTCATCGTCGACGCCAATGAAGGATGGGGCGAAGACGCGCTTGAACGCAATCTCGCCGCCTGTGCGCGAGCCGGCGTGACGCTGATCGAGCAGCCGTTACCGGAGGGCCGCGACGCCGTCCTGGCGCAGATCAGGCGGCCGATTCCGGTCTGCGCCGACGAGAGCGTCCACGATCGGGCTTCGCTCGATGCGATCACCGGCAAATACGATGCGATCAACGTCAAGCTCGACAAAGCCGGCGGCTTGACCGAGGCGCTGGCGCTTGCGGCGGAAGCCGAACGGCGCGGCTTCGACATTATGGTTGGATGCATGGTGGCGACCTCGCTGGCGATGGCGCCGGCCATGCTCGTGGCGCAGCGGGCTCGCGTCGTGGATTTGGACGGGCCGCTGCTTCTCGCCGAAGATCGCCCGCACGGCCTGCGCTACGAGGGCAGTATCGTTCATCCCGCCGAGGCGGCCTTGTGGGGATGAGCCGCGGCGCGGTTCACGAACGTCGTGCACGATTCCGCTTTTCTTCACGGTTTGAATTAGCGCGCGACTGTTCGGTTGGGCCAACCTGCCTTATACTTGGTGAGTCGCTCAAAGGGGCGGGACGTTCGGCGGGTTGCTTCCGCTAGCCGGACGAGACTCAGCTGGCCTGACGTTGCGAACGACGAGGGCCGTGCGCGCGGCGGTGACTTGCGACTGAAAGCACCCGCCAGTCTTTAAGTCAAACTCGCGAGCGGCAAGCGACTGTCGCGTGCTTGCTGTCGCTGCGCTGATCGAAGCAGTCGTTCGCAGCCTAGGTCGTGAGCGTCGCATTCTCCCGACAGCGACACGATCGGCGAAAAGACCGATCCGTGGCCTGCGTTGTGCGTGTTCAGTGAGCCCATCGCCTCGTCTGGTTGCTGCTGTGCTGCAGTGGAAACTTTAGCGGCGGTTCGCGTTGCCGTCTTTGATGACTCGTCGAGTTCTCGGATTGTCGCGTATCGGACACAACGCTGAATTTGCTGCAGCGGCTTGAAGGTTACTCAGCAAAACAGTGCAAGCGAGGTGTAGGCGATGTGCTGAGTTCTCCGGGTCTACCGGGCCCTCGTGTCAGGTCCGCAAATGCGATCATCTGGAGGCCATTATGCACAGACTTACCGCTTTAGTTGCAGTGGCGTTGTGCATGTGTGTGTCTGCCGCCGGCGTATCGGCGCGTGATGACGGTCGGTACGCCAACTCTCCCCTAAAGCCCTGGTTCGACCAGCTCGCCAGCAAAAAGGGCCTGTGCTGCTCGTTCGCCGACGGCGTCAAAGTCGAAAATGTTGATTGGGATAGTCAGGACGGACGTTATCGTGTCCGGCTCGACGGGCAGTGGGTCTTGGTCCCGGATTCAGCGCTCATAACCGAGCCTAACCGTTTCGGCCCGGCGGTCGTCTGGCCCTATCGCGATGCCGACGGTAACACTCAGATCCGCTGCTTCATGCCGGGAGCGGGAGCCTAGGGTCACAACTCGTAATCGCCGTGGCCGCGGCCCAGCGCGATGGGTCAGGCGACGAGCCGCGAAAATACCTCCGGATCGACATTTCCGCCGGACAGCACGGCGACGGCAACTTTATTTCTCACATCAACTTTGCCGTGCATCACGGCCGCGAGCGCGACGGCGCCGCCCGGTTCGACCACAAGCTTCAATTCGGCGAAAGCAAACGCGACAGCGGCGGCGACCTCATTGTCGCTCACCGCCACGCCCGCGCCCACGAGCGAGTGATTGATCGCAAAAGTGAGCTTGCCTGGCATGCGCGCCATCAATGCGTCGCAAATCGTGCCGGTCAGGCTGGCATTCTCTTCACGCCGGCCGCTGCGAAACGAGCGCGCGTGATCGTCGAAGCCTTGCGGCTCGGCCGTGTAGAGCAGGGCGGACGGAACGCGCGACTTGATTGCCAACGCGATCCCGGCGGTCAGCCCTCCGCCGGAAGCGGTCACTACGACGATTTCGGGAACAAGGCCGATCGCGCCCAGATCGTCCACGATTTCGCGTCCCGCCGTGCCCTGGCCGGCGATGATCAACGCGTCATCATAGGGCGGTACCAGAACCGCGCCGCGGCGGGCGGCAATCTCGGCAGCAATCGTCTCGCGGTCGTCGCGCAGGCGATCGTAAAGCACGATTTCGGCGCCGAATGCCGCCGTGCGTTCCAGTTTGGCGCGCGGTGCGTCCCGCGGCATCACTATGACACAGGGCATCCCGAGAAGCTGTGCCGCGGCGGCGACGCCCTGCGCATGATTGCCGGAGGAATAAGCCACGACGCCGCTCGCGCGCTGATCCTTTGGCATGGCAGCAAGCTTGTTGTAGGCGCCGCGGAACTTGAACGAGCCGGTGCGCTGCAAGGTCTCGGCTTTCAGGAAAATGCTGCCGCCGGTCATCGCGTCGAGGGCAGCCGAGGTCAAAAGCGGCGTGTGCAAGGCAACGCCCGCCAGTCGGCGGGCCGCCTCATCGACATCTGCGGCAGTTGGCAATGCGAGCGGATCGTCCACGGCGCTCATCAGCCGCAACGGTAACGCTCCAGTCGCGCCGCAAGCAAGGCCATTCGGCGCCCAGCTGGCGCCGTATGCGGGGACCTGCGACCCTAGTCGAAGCGGCCGGCGGCGTGCGCCAGCATCGTGTAGACCTTGCCGGTATCGGAGGTCAGATAGTTCCGTGCTACGGCCGGCCCGCGATCGCCGCGCGATACATCGTCAAGCAGCCGTTCGAACTCATGAATGTAGTGCTCGACCGTCTGCCGGAAGTCCGGATCGGAACGATATTTGCCGCGTATTTCCTCGAACGCGCGTTGCCCTTGGGCGGTGTAGAGCCGTTTCGTAAACGCGCCACGCTCGCCGCGCTTATAGCGCTCCCACAGGTCGGCCGCTGCGTCGTTGTCGATCATCCGGGCGATATCGACCGAAAGCGCGTCAAGCGACTCGACGCTGTCGCGTGCTGAGGTGTCGTCGGCGTGGGGAGCCTCCGCGGGCGTGGCTGGCGGGCCCTGCGGGCCTCCTTCGCGAGAAGCGCGGGTCAGGAGTTCGGAAAGCCAGCCGCCATTGCGGCCTTTGCCGTCATCCTTGCCGCCAGGGACGGGGCTGAGCGTGGGCGGACTCGCGCGTCGCGTCGGCGCGCCGGTGATATCACGCACCGGTTGTTGGGGTGCGGCATTGTCGGCGCGCACTGGTCGCGCC
>JBAQBC010000105.1:0-1808 GCA_049286035.1 Xanthobacteraceae bacterium | reverse complement strand
CCGCTATGAGCGACCGCCTCTTCGCGCTGCGACTGTTCGCTCGGGCCGCCCGCAAACGAAGCTTTTCCGCGGCCGCTCGTGAACTGAACATTCCGCAATCGACCGCGTCTCGGACGATCGCGACGCTCGCTGACCGACGCCGGCTTGGACTTTTTGGCTCGCATCGAGTCTGTCCTAGCCGAGCTCGACGAGGCGGAACACGCTGCGCGCGGAACGGGAGAACTGCGCGGAATATTGCGGATCGGTTTGGCAACGACCTTTGCCGTGCGGGAGGTCATCGCCCGGCTTTCGGACTTCATGAGCCGGCATCCGGCGCTACGGATCGACCTGATGATGGGAGATGAGCGCGAAGACCTCGTGGTCGAAGGCGTGGACGTCGCGCTTCGGTTTGGTCCTCTTTCCGACTCGACAGCGACGGCGCGGAGAATTCTCGCATGGCCGCGGATCCTCGCCGCGTCGCGAGCTTACCTCGACAACGCCGGGGTCCCCCTCACACCTACGGATTTGCCCCAGCATGCGATCATTCTTGGGCCCGCAAGCCTTGGCGGCCACTGGTCCTTTCGCAAGGGCGATACTGCGACCTCGTTCCAAGTCGAGGGCAAATTGACGATAACGGCAAGCTTGGGCGCTATCGCAGCGGCCGTCGAAGGATTGGGCATCCTCATGACTCCGCTCGGCGTATGCCGTCGGGAATTAGAGAGAGGAGAGCTCGTTCGGTTGTTACCGGAATGGGACGCGGGAACGGTCGAACTCAACGCCATTTATCCAAGCGGCAGAGCCGCCAAGCCATCAGCGCGAGCCTTTGTCGACTACTTGATCGCAGCCTTTCACAAGACTGAGGCGCTGCCCTTCGGCCCACCTTCGACACGCCAGAAGCCACGACCTTCTGCTTGAAAGGCCCGCCGAGCGACGCGAAATGCATGCCTATTTCTGGTCCTTCGCGTCGTTTCGCGGCAATGCAACACTTCGGTCGCTTTCGGAGCGAAGCGAACATTGAGCCGGATTTATGAGTGCGCGGCCTGAACTCACCAGCGGCTCCGATCTCAAAACATCCCTAAAGAGTCGCTTCTCGATTTGTGGCGGTCGAATAAATCGAGCCTGCCTCATTCCGGCAGGTAGGCCGAAGCGTTCTGTATGAGAACCGAGATCGAGGTCTCGCAGCGAATTCGTCGGACCGGGGCTTATCTCGAGACCAATGCCGACATTGTTAGCCGGATCAAAAACCGCTGCGCTTCGACGATATCAGCAGTAAGGAAACATTTAGAGAGCAGCTATCGTCGAGAGCGATAATTACCGATTCTGCGGCAGCCTTAGCGGTGTTGGACGGGCGATCGCCGGGAGAGCGCGCTGCTCAAATGGCCCTGGCTGTGGCGAATGGACATCGCGTCGGACGCGGGCCTGTTCGGGCGGAATCATGCTGACGGCAATCTGTATCGGCCTTCTGCCCGTGCAAACCAGCCACTACGACCGACATTCGCTGGTGGTGGCTGTTTGACGAGTTCGCGCCCCCTGGGGCGGCCCTGTATCTGGCGATAGATCGGCTTCAGCCGCGATACGCAAACAGCTCGATTGGGTCGTTGAAGCCGCGCACCGGATATTCGCCGACGCGTTCGAGATCGAAATCGCTTTCGACGAAGTCGGCGAACGCGCGGGACAGCAGCACCGTTCTGCCCAATTGTTTGGTGAGGGTTTCGAGACGCGAAGCCATGTTGACCGCAGGGCCGATGACGGTGAAGTCGAGCCGGGTGCGCGACCCGATATTGCCGTACATGACGTCTCCGACGTGGACGCCGATGCCGTAATTGAGC
>JBAQBC010000104.1:0-15717 GCA_049286035.1 Xanthobacteraceae bacterium | reverse complement strand
CCGCGGCCGGCGTGACCTGCATCAGACCGATCGCGTTGGCGCTTGAGACCACGCGCGGGTTGAAGGCGCTTTCCTGCCGGACGATCGAATACACCACACGCGCCTCGACCTCGGGTCCGATCTGCTGATATTCGGGCACGCCGAAATCCGGAAATGCGTAACGTTCGAACGGCAGGCCGCGACGGAGCGCCGCTTTGCCGATCAGAAGTGTTGCCCGGGCGTCGTGATGGCGCGTGGCGATGCCGGCTAGGCCTACAAGTGCGGCGGTGTCGGTGGCATTCTCGCCGAGGTCGGCGGCCATAGCGGCGACGAGATCCCGCTCATCGATTGCGTAGAGGATCTCGAACACGCGGGCTATTTCGAGCGTGCGATGCTCCGCCGCCGGCTCGGGCGACATCCGCAGCGTGACTTCGTTGAAGCCGAGCTTGGCGCGGGCAAGCTGGCCATAATAAGCAGTGGGATAGTAAGCCGCCTGCCGGTAGAACGACCGCGCATCCTGTTCACGCCCCAGTGCTTCCGCCGCTCGGCCCTGCCAGTAGAAGGCGCGCGCCAAAGTAATCGGATTGGTCACGCCCTCGGCGATCCGGGCAAAATGCGACAGCGCCGCGCCCGGCTCATGAATAAATCGCAGCGCGATCCATCCGGCCGTGAAATGCTGCTCGGCGCGATAATTCTCATCTTTCGGAATCGCTGCCGCATTGGTCACTTCATAAGCGAGCCGGGCGTTGCCGAGGTCGAGCAGTTTGCGGGCAACCAGCCGGCGCTCTACCCACCATTGATCCACGTCACCGAGTCTTGCGGGATCGCGCGTCGCCGCCAGCAGCAATTGCGCGGCCTCGACAACCTTGTCGGAGCGCCGCAGCCACTGGATCCGGCTGAACTGGTAGCCCGGTTCCTGCCGCGCATTGTCCGGGAGCGCCTCCAGCAAGGTCTTGGCATTGCCTGCTTGATCGATCACCGCAACGCGCGCTTTTGCGACAGCCATTGCGGCGGCATCGAGATGACGCGCAGCGCGCAAAGCTGCATCCTCATCCTCGGCATAAAGGCGGGCATCCATGCGCGCCGCATCGTCGGCCAGCGTGACCAAACCGCCAAACGTCTCGCGTGCCTGCCCCTCGAGATCGGAAGAGAACGCATCGGCGCGCCAGGCTTCGTGCAAAATCGCTGAAGCGCGCGGGACGTCGCCCCGCGACAAGAGCGCGCGGGCCAAAGCAAAATGTCCTTTAGCGGAACGTGGCGGATCGCTGGCAAAGAAAGCGATCACCGCTTGTGGGTCGGTACGCTCCTGCCAGAGCGCCGCCTCGGCGCGGCGGCGCAGGAGCGGGATGCTCGGCCAGCTCGGATTGGCGTTGATGAAGGCGCTGTAGCGCGAAAAATCGTTCGAACCATCTTCGCTGCGCAAGATCACCCATTCAACGAGCTTGCGCGCCAGTGGATCGGTGATGGAATTTGCGGCGGTAGTCGCTTCGTCCTGGCGATTCTTGCGCACCAAGTCGAGCGCCTGTTTCACCGCCGACAGATCAAGCGGCGATGTCGCCGTGGTCGCGGCCGTGGCGAACGGCGCCACAATTCGCGGGGCCACGAGAGATTTAATCGAGGAGGGTGGCTGAACGGCGGGCGAAGTGGTGGGGGCATTCGCCGCAATCGCCGTTTCCGCGTCCGGCGCAAGCGACAACGGTCGCGCGGCTTGTTCCGACTTGGCGGTCTTGCTCGCCGGACGTTCTCGCGGCAGCGGGATGGGCTCGGACGGCCTAGCCACCTGCACATGCGCCGTCACAACGCCCAGGCCGAGCGCAACGACCACGAAGGGCCGAAAAGGCTTCACATTCCCTCCCAAGCGATTTGTCCCGGTGGCGAATCTATTCAGGCTGCGGAGGTTGAATAAGTCCTAACACCGCGGCGTAACAGCGAGAATTTACAGCTTTGCGGCTAAACCGAGGCTCAACCGGCGCAAAGTTTCACTTCGATTGAGCATTCGGCATTGTGGCGGTCATTACGTTCGCAATCTGGAGTGCCGGCTAGCTGCTGGTTGGCAGCTTAGACGTCGCATTTTGGACCGGTAGAGGCGGCAAAAGGCCTTTCAACCGTCTTGGCAAACCGATATTTATGCTCGGCGGCCCGTTCGGTGGGGCTTATCCGCCGCGAGCGGCGCCGCCCGACACTGTCTGATGGATCGTGACAATTGGGACCGTGACATGGCCGCCAAGACAAGATTTCGAGGCTCATTTACCGCGCTCGTGACGCCGTTCAAGAACGGGTCGTTTGACGAGAAGGCTTTCCGCGACTTCGTCGATTGGCAGATCGCCGAGGGCACCAACGGCCTGGTTCCGGTTGGTACCACGGGAGAAAGTCCGACACTATCCCACAAGGAACACAACGAGGTCGTTGAATGGTGCGTCGACCAGGCCCGGGGGCGGGTGCCGGTGATTGCGGGAGCGGGGTCCAATTCGACTGCGGAAGCGATCGAACTCGCCCGACATGCCGAACGCGCCGGCGCCGATGCGGTGCTCGTCGTCACACCCTATTACAACAAGCCCACCCAGGAAGGCCTCTACCAGCACTTCAAGGCGATCAACGACGCGATCGGCATTCCGATCATCATCTACAACATCCCGGTGCGATCCGTGATCGATATGTCGGTCGACACCATGAAGCGTCTGTATGAGCTTAAGAACATTGCCGGCGTGAAGGACGCGACCGCGAATATGACCCGCGTGTCGCAGCAGCGCGCCGTGCTCGGCGAAGATTTCAATCAGCTGTCGGGGGAGGACATCACCGCGCTCGGATTCATGGCGCATGGCGGCCATGGCTGCATTTCGGTCACCTCGAACGTTGCGCCGCGGCTCTGCGCCGAATTCCAGGCCGCATGCCTGAAAGGTGATTTCGCCGCCGCGCTCAAGTTGCAGGACAAGCTCGCGCCATTGCACATTAATCTGTTCGTGGAAACCAGCCCGGCGCCGATCAAGTATGCGCTGTCGCTGCTCGGCAAATGTGCCAATACGCTGCGGCTGCCGATGGTCCCCGCCAGTGAAAAGGCGCAGGCTGCGGTTCGCGAAGCCATGGTGCACGCCGGTTTGATCAACTGAGTTCGCCGCGCACGGACGAGCGGATTTTGTTGCCCTTACCGTGAGGTGACCGCGCGAGCTCTCGAGTAAGGGAGGGGCCGATGCTTGAGGAATTCAAAAAATTCGCAATGCGCGGCAATGTCGTCGACCTTGCAATCGGCGTGATCATCGGCGCGGCATTCGGCGCGATCGTCAATTCATTGGTTGCCGATATCGTTATGCCGCTCATCGGTTCGGTCACTGGCGGTCTCGATTTTTCCAATTATTTCGTCCCGCTGTCGTCGAAGGTGACGGCGACGGCGTTGGTTGACGCCAAAAAACAGGGTGCGGTGCTGGCATGGGGAAATTTCGTCACTCTTTTTATCAATTTCCTGATCATCGCTTGGGTATTATTTTTGTGCATTAAAGGCATCAATCGCCTGAAGGCGCCTGAAGCGCCCGCGACGCCGGCGCCGCCATCCAAGGAAGTGCAGCTGCTTACTGAAATCCGCGACCTGCTCAAAGCGCGTTGAGCCGCATAGTAAGCGAAGACTAGTGGGCGAAGGCTGATCGGCATGGCGGCGAAGGGAGCGGCGAGTCCGGAGAGAAAGCTTCGTGTGGTCGCCGACAATCGCAAGGCGCGCTTTAATTATTTTATCGACGAAACCTTTGAGGTCGGGCTGGCCCTGACCGGCACCGAGGTCAAATCGCTGCGGCAGGGCAAGGCCACGATCGCCGAATCTTATGCGGATGCGCGCGGCGGCGAAATCTGGCTGATCAACTGCAACATTCCGGAATATCTGCAGGCCAATCGTTTCAATCATGCGCCGAAGCGACCACGCAAGCTGCTGTTGCACCGCCGCCAGATCAATAAGCTCGTCGGTGCGGTCGAGCGCGAGGGGATGACGCTCATTCCGCTGAAGCTTTATTTCAATGAAAAAGGCCGCGCCAAACTTGAACTGGCGCTGGCGCGCGGCAAAAAGCTCTATGATAAGCGCGAGACGCAAAAGAAGCGTTCGTGGGAGCGTGAACGCGGACGCTTAATGCGCCAGAAAGGGTGAATTGATCCGCTATAGCATGATCCGGAAAAGTGGATACCGGTTTTCTGAAAAGGTCATGCTCAAACAAGAAGCTAAAGCGAAATGGCGATTCAACTCAAAATCATTTCGCTTTAGCACGGCTTGGCGTAAACGCGTCAGCGAGATCGCCAGCGGCAGCCGGCAGACAAAATGAGGGTTGAATGACAATTCCCACCAAGCTCGACCATTGTGTCATTCATGTCAGCAATTGGGAGCGCTCGAACGCGTTTTACGCGACGGTCTTGGGCGCCGAATTGGTCGTCCGGCCGACCGGCTACGCCTATCGGTTCGGCGACAAGCAACTCAATGTCCATGGGCCGGGCGTACGGCCGGCCGAAGTCGCGCGCGTCCCCGTGGCGCCGGGCAACAGCGATTTGTGTTTTGAATGGATCGGGCCAATCGCCGATGCAATTGCGCATTTGAACCGCTGCGGCATCGCTATCGACAGCGGACCGATGAAGCGCTTCGGCGCCAAGGGCGCCGGCACCAGCGCCTATTTCCGTGATCCGGACGGCTCGTTGATGGAATTCATGTCATATGCGTGATCGATCCGAGCCACGAGCTATGCCGACGCAAGGATGGTCGCAAAGATTGTCGCAAAGATCCTGGAGACCGCGATGAGGGAAGCCCCTGGAGCGCACGACCCGGCTAAATTGCCGCCGGACTTGCCGGTACCTATCGATGATGGCGCGGCGCGGCATCTCACCGGCGCGAGTCTCCCGGATATCACGCTGCCGGCAACCGCTGGCCCTGCCGTGACTTTGTCCAAGCTGAAGGGAGCAAGTGTTCTTTACGTCTATCCGCGCACGGGCGTTCGCGGCGTCGACGCACCGCCGGGTTGGGACGACATCCCGGGCGCGCGCGGCTGCACACCGCAGTCGTGCGGGTTTCGCGATCACTTCGCCGAGTTAAAGGCGCTCGGCGTCGCTCAGGTCTATGGGTTGTCCAGCCAGAGCACCGGGTATCAGCGCGAGGCGGCGGAGCGGCTTCATCTGCCGTTCCCGCTTCTGTCGGACGCGGAATTGAAATTGAAGTCTGCCATCGGCCTGCCGACATTTTTTACGTCGGGCATGACCCTCTACAAGCGCATGGCGATGGTGCTTGAGGATGCTGGGGTCGTGCGCGTTTTCTACCCGGTGTTCCCGCCCGATAAGAGCGCCGAGGAGGTCATAGCTTGGCTTCGAACGCGCCCGGCGGGGGCGCGTCGATGAGCTTGCGCGCCTGCGCGATGACGTCGCGGAACATTTGCGGCGTCAGCACGCCGGTATTGGTGTTGTAGCGCGAGCAGTGATAGCTATCGAGCAAGGTCAGCGGCGCCAAGTCATGCACTGAGGCATGTACTAAGGCATGCACTAAGTCATACCCAAAGACATGTGCCCGCCCGTGGGCGAAAGGAAATTGCGATCGCCGCGCGCCGCTCGCTTGCACAAAGCTCTCATGGGCGATGCGCCCCAATGCGACAACCGCGCGCAGATTGTTCATCTCGGCGATCGCGGCTTTCAGGAAATCGCGGCAAGTCGTAATTTCCTGCGGAGTCGGTTTGTTGTCCGGCGGAACGCAGCGCACGGCATTGGTGATCCGGCAGTCAAGCAATTGCAGTCCGTCGTCGGTGCTGGCGGCGTAATGGCCGCGCGCGAAGCCGAATTCAGTCAATGTCGCGTAAAGCAGATCGCCGGCATAGTCGCCGGTGAACGGCCGCCCAGTGCGGTTAGCGCCGCGCAGCCCGGGGGCAAGGCCCACGATCAAAAGTCGCGCGTCGCTGGGTCCAAACGAATCGACCGGAGCGTTGAACCAGTCGGGCTCGCTTTGGCGCCACGATTGGCGAAACGTCACCAGCCGCGGACAGCGCGGGCAATCGCGGCCGGGCATTCCGCTCGTCATTCGTCTTCGAATTCGTCTTCGGCTTCGACGCGTTGGGCGGTCGGGCTGCGCTGTAGAAATTGTGGGGTGTGCCGCGGCTCGCGTGGCTCGCGCTGTTCCCGCGGTTCGCGCAGCGGCCGATCGGTCGGATCACGGCCGATCTTCGACTGCAGCTCGATGATGTCGACGAACTGATCGGCCTGACGGCGGAGCTCGTCGGCCACCATCGGCGGCTGCGTGGAAATCGTGGAAACGACCACGACGCGCACTCCGCGCCGCTGCACCGCTTCCACCAGCGAACGGAAATCGCCATCGCCGGAGAACAGCACCATCTGGTCGATAAACGGCGCGAGCTCCATCGCATCGACGGCAAGTTCGATGTCCATGTTGCCTTTGACCTTGCGCCGGCCGGTCTGATCGACAAATTCCTTCGTCGCTTTGGTGACCACGGTGTAGCCGTTGTAGTCGAGCCAATCGATCAACGGCCGGATCGAGGAATATTCCTGATCCTCGATGACCGCCGTGTAGTAGAACGCGCGCACCAGATAACCGCGCGACTGAAATTCCCGCAGCAGGCGTTTGTAATCGATGTCAAAGCCAAGCGACTTTGCCGTCGCGTAAAGATTGGCGCCGTCAATAAACAATGCGATTTTTTCGATTTGTGCTGACATGATCGGTCTCGTGACGCTCTCGTGATGAAGCCGGCTGGATCGCAATGGATTCGCCTGCCGGCACTTAAATCAAAGTTCCCACCGGAAACATTTCACGCGCGAAATATTGTCGTCCTCGTTAGGCAAAATCCACGGCGAACCTGCTGTGGCACGCCGTCGCGGCGCTTCCGTGACTACGATTCGGAACCCCGGTGCTGGTTCCCAAAAATTTCGGTAACAGAGGCGGGCGCAGCCGCCAAGTTAAAATTTGCCAAGCGAAAATATAAACCGAAACTGGCCCGTTAAAAGAGGCCCGAAACCACCGCTGCGCTGTGCGATCGCGCACCGGCACTCCCGGTCTTGGGGCGCTCGCCGTCGCGCTAGTAGGGTGGTTGTTGGCGTCCCGGCCCTTGCGCGGCGGCGCTCGGCAGGATAGCTAGTGCCCGCATTATTCCTATATTTACGGGTACGGGAGCTTTGTCGGGAGCCATTTCCGGGGGCTTCGGCAAGCGAACCAGGAGCGAATATCAGATGGCCCGCGTCACTGTCGAAGATTGCATCGACAAGGTCGAAAACCGCTTCGACCTCGTTTTACTGGCAGGCCACCGCGCCCGGCTGGTGTCGTCCGGCGCGCAGATCGCCGTCGAGCGTGACAATGACAAAAACCCTGTGGTGGCGCTGCGCGAGATCGCGGAGAAGGCCATTTCGCCCGAGGACCTGCGCGAAGAGCTGGTCCACTCGTTGCAGAAATACGTGGAAGTCGATGAGCCCGAGCCGGAGGCGGTTCCTCTCATCGGCGCCCCGGGCACCGGGGTCGACGCCGACGATACCGACGTGACCACGGACCGCATGTCCGAAGAAGAGCTCCTCAAGGGCCTCGAAGGCTTGACCCCTCCCGAAAGCCAGCCCGAGCCGGATGCTGGCGAGGAGGAGGAAGAATAAGCCTCCTGCCCGTCGCAAGCGCTCGCGTTCGTCCTCTGACGATTATTTAACTAAATCAGTCTTTGCTCGCCGCTCATGCTGGCGGGCCTGACCGTTGCCGCACCTGACCGCTGCGGCAAGGGCGTCTCGCCTTGTGGTGCTAAGCCCGCGCCATGATATCTTTATGGGCACTTTGGCCGCTCATTGGGACTTGACGTTGCCCCAGGGGGTGCCAAGGCACTGCCTGAGGTATCGCGAATGCCGCGCTTGCCGATCGATCTGCCGCGGATGCAGAACCAGCCCCGGGTTCGGGCGCCGGTGACCCGCAGCCCCGATTTGGCGCCGCTCGAAGTCGAGCCGGTGCGGGCGAAGCCGCGCAAGCGGCTGATGCGGCAGTATGAACTCATCGATCGCGTCAAACACTACAATCCCAACGCGAACGAGGAGCTTCTTAACCGCGCTTACGTCTATGCCATGCGCGCTCATGGCGAGCAGAAGCGCGCCTCGGGGGATCCGTATATTTCCCACCCGCTCGAAGTGGCGGCGATCCTCACCGATCTTAAGCTGGATGACGCAACCATCGCGGCGGCGCTGCTTCACGACACGATCGAAGACACCGACGCCACGCGTGCGGAAATCGATCGCATATTCGGCCATGAAATCGGACTGCTGGTCGAAGGCCTGACCAAGCTGAAGCGGCTCGAACTCGTCTCCAAAGAAGCCAAGCAGGCGGAAAATCTCCGCAAGCTTCTGCTGGCGGTGGCCGATGATGTACGGGTGCTGCTGATCAAGCTCGCCGATCGGCTGCACAATATGCGCACGCTTGCTCACCAGCCGCCGGCCGCCCGCCGCCGCACCGCCGACGAGACGCTCGAAATCTACGCTCCGCTCGCCGGCCGGATGGGAATGCAGCGGATGCGGGAAGAGCTGGAGGATCTCGCCTTCCGCGAGCTCAATCCGGAAGCCTACAAGGTTCTAAGCGAACGGCTCGATGCTCTTGCCGCGCGGTCGAGCGCCTGGATCAGCGAGATCGAGCAGCAGCTGACAAAAAAACTCGCCGACCGCGGTATTGCCGCTGAAGTTTCCGGACGTCGCAAGCGGGTCTATTCCATTTGGCGAAAAATGGAGCGCAAGGCCGTCGGCTTCGAGCAGCTATCTGACATTTTAGGGTTCCGCGTTGTGGTCGGCAGCGTTGCCGAATGCTACCAGGCGCTCGGCATCGTCCATACGACCTGGCCGGTCGTGCCGGGACGGTTTAAGGACTACATTTCGACGCCGAAGCAAAACGATTACCGTTCAATCCATTCCACGGTGATCGGTCCGGGCAAGCAGCGCGTCGAATTGCAGATCCGCACGCGCGAAATGCATCAAATTGCCGAATACGGCATCGCCGCGCACGCGCTCTATAAGGATAGCCGTGGCTCGCCAACCGAAATGCTGTCACGCGAGTCGAGCGCCTATGCCTGGCTGCGCCGCACGATTGAAATGCTGGCCGAGGGTTCGAATCCGGAAGAGTTTCTGGAACACACCAAACTCGAGCTGTTCCACGATCAGGTGTTCTGCTTTACGCCGAAGGGAAAGCTGATCGCGCTCCCGCGCGGCGCCACGCCGATCGACTTTGCTTACGCGGTGCATACCGATGTCGGCAATATGGCGGTAGGCGCCAAGATCAACGGCAAGATCGGGCCGCTCAGTTCGCCTCTCCAAAACGGCGATGAAGTCCAGATTCTGACCTCGAAAGCGCAGACCGCGCCGCCCGCCGCCTGGGAGTCGATCGTCGTCACCGGCAAGGCGCGCGACGCCATTCGCCGCGCCACCCGCGTGGCGGTGCGCCATCAGTATTCAGGACTGGGCCGGCGCATCGTCGAGCGGCTCTGCCAGCGCGCCAAGATCGAATATTCAGACGAAAAGCTCGAGGGCGCCTTGCCGCGGCTCGCCCGCGCATCGATCGATGATGTGATGTCGGCAGTCGGTCGCGGCGAGATGAAGGCGTCCGACGTGGTCCGCGCGATGTATCCCGACTACAAGGACGAGCGCGTTGCCGCGGTCGCGCCGAAGTCCGAAAGCGGCTGGTTTGGCTTGAAACTCGGCAGGGCGGTGAAGTTCAAGCTGCCGCCGGAAGTTGAAGGCGGCGCAATCCCCATCCGGGGCATCAATTCCGATTTGCCGGTGCGCTTCGCTCCGAAGGGTGGCGCGGTGCCGGGCGACCGCATCGTCGGCATCCTCACTCCCGGCGAGGGGATTACCATTTATCCGATCCAGTCGGAGGCGCTCAAACAATTCGAAGATCAGCCGGAGCGGTGGCTCGATGTGCGTTGGGACGTCGATGACAAGGTGCCGCAGCGGTTTCCGGCCCAGCTTGCGGTGCATTCGGTGAACGAGCCAGGCACGCTCGCCCAAATCGCGCAGGTGATCGCCGAACATGACGGCAATATCGATAATATCCGCATGACCAGGCAGTCGCCCGATTTCACCGAGCTGACGATCGACCTTGAGGTTTACAACCTCAAACATCTCACCTCGATCATTTCGCAATTGCGGGCGAAAAAAGTCGTCGCCGCCGCCGAGCGGGTGAATGGCTAAATGGGGCCCGTCTGCAAATCCGTAACGGGACGTCTCGGCTGATATGCCTGTGCTCCCGATCCGGCTCGGCGTGAACATCGATCATGTCGCCACTGTGCGCAACGCGCGCGGCGGCCGCCATCCCGATCCTGTAAAAGCTGCCGAAGCGGCGATCGCCGCCGGCGCCGATGGCATCACCGCGCATCTACGCGAAGATCGTCGCCACATCCTGGATGCGGACGTCATATTGCTTAAAGAGCGAATCAATAAGCCGTTGAACCTTGAAATGGCGGCGACAGCCGAGATGGTGCGCATCGC
Organism: Xanthobacteraceae bacterium; assembly: GCA_049286035.1. Classification (GTDB taxonomy): domain Bacteria; phylum Pseudomonadota; class Alphaproteobacteria; order Rhizobiales; family Xanthobacteraceae; genus BOG-931. The sequence continues at coordinate 5,283 of JBAQBC010000104.1, read as the reverse complement.
GCGCCAGCTTAAACCGCATGCCGCCTGCATTGTGCCGGAGCGCCGCCAGGAGCGAACGACCGAAGGCGGTCTCGACGCTGCCGGACAAAAGGACGTCATGCGCGGCGTGGTAGGCGAATTGGCCGCGGCCGGCATTCGCGTTTCGCTGTTCATCGCGGCCGAGCCGGCGCAGATCGAGGCCGCGGTTAAGATCGGTGCGCCGGTCATCGAGATCCATACCGGGACCTGGTGTGATGCGGTCAACGCCGGGCAGCCGGCGGCGGCGGAGTTCGACCGTATCGTTCGCGGCGCGGCGCTCGCCAACAGCGCGGGGCTGGAAGTTCATGCCGGGCACGGCCTTGATTTTTCAACGGCCGAGGCGATCGCGGCGCTTCCGCAAGTGATCGAGCTCAATATCGGACATTTCCTGATTGGCGAGGCGATCCTTGCCGGGCTCCCGGCCGCGGTGCGTTCGATGCGCGCGGCAATGGACCGGGGCAGGGCCCGGGCGGCCGCAAGCTCGCGAAGCGGGATTGCATGATTCTCGGCATCGGCTCCGACATCACCGACGCGCGGCGGATCGCCAAAGTCATCGACCGGCATGGGGATCGCTTCCTCGATCGCGTCTTTACCCCCATCGAACGGGCCCGCGCCGACAAACGCCGCAACCGGGTCGAGACCTACGCCAAGCGGTTCGCCGCCAAGGAGGCCTGCGCTAAGGCCTTGGGAACGGGGTTGCGCGGCGGCGTATGGTGGCGCGATATGGGAGTGGTCAACTTGCCCGGCGGCCGCCCGACCATGCAATTGACGGGGGGCGCCCAGCGGCGCTTGCAGGCGATCACGCCTAAGGGTTACGAGCCGCGCATCGACGTGACGATTACCGACGAAGGGCCCATGGCCCACGCTTTCGTCGTCATCTCGGCAGTCCCGGCCGGCGGTGCCGGCGTGCCCTGAAGCACGGCGCATCGCCGCGATGAAAAATTTGTCATGTGGGGGCGGGCCGGATCATAAACACATGGGAACACTACGCAAAATTGGCTTTTCCGGCGCCGCGGCCAAATCCCGCGCGTAATTGCTTGTCGCCGTCGCAGACGTTACAAGACCGCCGCGGGCGCTTCCCATGAAAGATGATAGGCCAATGAGCGTGCAAACCGGAACCAAACGGAAAGAAGGTGGCTTTGCCGAGACAGTACGCGTGGTGTTTCACGCTCTGATCATCGCGCTTGTCATCCGCACGTTTTTGTTTCAACCGTTCAACATTCCCTCCGGCTCGATGATTCCGACGCTCCTGGTGGGCGATTATTTGTTCGTCTCGAAATTCTCCTACGGCTACACGCATTATTCCTTTCCATTTTCGCCGCCTATCTTCTCCGGTCGCATTTTCGGCTCTGGGCCGCACCGTGGCGACGTCGTCGTCTTCCGGCTGCCGAAGGACGATTCGGTCGATTACATCAAACGGGTCATCGGTCTGCCTGGCGACCGCATCCAGATGATTGATGGCGTGCTCAATATCAACGGCGTTCCGGTCCCGCGGCAGCGCGTCGAAGACATGGTGACGGACGAGGACGGCGTCGTGCAGCGTGTCAAGCAATATCGCGAGACTTTGCCGAACGGGGTCAGCTACAACACATGGGATCTGACCGATAACGGCTTCTACGACAACACCCCAGTCTATACGGTCCCGCCTGGCGACTATTTCATGATGGGCGACAACCGCGATAATTCGACCGACAGCCGGGTGCTGAGCCAGGTCGGCTATGTGCCGGCGGAGAATATTATCGGCAGGGCGCAAATCATCTTCTTCTCGATCCGTGACGATACCCACGCCTGGGAGGTCTGGCGCTGGCCGTGGTCGGTCCGTTGGGACCGCCTGTTCACACTGGTACGATGAGCGGCAGCCGAAAACGCAAAGCTGTTGCAATTCGCGAACCGGCAGCTGACGATTCGGCCGCACCCGCCGCGTCCACTGCACCTGCTGCCAAGACCGATCGGAGCAAAGCATCGCGCCGCCGCAAACGCGCTGCCACTGTTCTCGAAGAACGCATCGGCTACCGTTTTACCGATCCGTCAAAACTCGAAATTGCGCTCACGCATATTTCAGCGCTTCGCGGCGCCAGAAACCGCGCGGGTAGTTATCAGAGACTGGAATTTCTCGGCGATCACGTGCTCGGTCTGGTGATTTCCGACATGCTCTATCGCGCTTTTCCGAAGGCCGATGAAGGCGAACTGTCACGCCGTTTGGCCGATCTGGTGCGCAAAGAAACCTGCACCGATATTGCGCGCAGTATCGATCTGGGCGACGCCATCCGGGTGGGCTCCTCGGAGCACAATGCCGGCGCACGCACGCGGCCGGCCATTCTGGCAGATGTTTGCGAAGCAGTGATCGGGGCGGTCTATCTCGACGGCGGCTATAAAGCCGCCGAGGAGCTTGTCGAACGGCTGTGGGAGGTGCGCCTGCGCGCGACCGCTCAGCCGCTGCGCGATCCCAAAACCGTGTTGCAGGAATGGGCTCAGGCGCGCGGTCTGCCGACGCCGGCCTATCGTGAAATCGCCCGGTCCGGGCCGGATCACAATCCTGAATTCCGGGTGGCTGTGCAGCTGCCGGCCTTCGCGCCGGCCGAAGGGCTGGGCCGGTCCAAACGCGCCGCCGAACAGGCCGCCGCCGCCGCCATGCTGGCGCGCGAGGGCGTTGCGCCGGCGCGCCGCAATGGCTGAACCGGCGCAAGTCGAGCACGACGTCGAGCACCGGTGCGGGTTCGTCGCGCTGATCGGCGCCCCCAATGTCGGAAAATCCACGCTCGTTAACGCACTGGTCGGCGCGAAAGTCTCGATCGTTACGCCCAAGGTGCAAACCACCCGTACGCTTATTCGCGGCATCGCCATCGTGGACGGCGCGCAACTCATCTTCGTCGATACGCCCGGCGTCTTTTCGCCGCGGCGCCGGCTGGACCGCGCCATGGTTGGCACTGCTTTGGGCAGCACGCATGACGTCGATCTTGTCGCGGTCGTGATCGACTCGCGCAGGGGGCTTGCGGACGACGACGAGAGGATTCTGCGCGAGCTCGCCGATCTTCGCGCACCAAAGGTTCTGGTCCTCAATAAAATCGATTTGATCGGCAAGCCGGCCTTGCTGGCGTTGACGCGCAAGCTTAACGAGTCTGCCAATTTCGCGGCGACCTTTATGATATCGGCGCTGTCCGGCGACGGCGTTGCCGACTTAAAACATTGGCTTGCGGCGAACGTGCCGGCGGGACCGTGGCTCTACCCCGAAGACCAGATTTCGGATGCGCCGCTGCGTCAATTGGCGGCGGAGATGACCCGGGAAAAGCTCTATCTGCGCCTGCACCAGGAGCTGCCGTATCAGTCAACCGTGGAGACCGAAGTTTGGAAGGAGCTCAAGGACGGCTCGGTGCGCATTGAGCAGACTGTCTATGTCGCCCGCGACAGCCAGCGCAAGATCGTGCTCGGCAAAGGCGGGCAGACCATCAAGGCGATCGGCGCTGCGGCGCGCGCCGAGATCGCCGCGGCGATTGAGCAGCCCGTGCATCTTTTTCTTCACGTCAAGGTGCGGGAGGGATGGATGGACGATCCGGAACGCTACCGCGCGATGGGCCTGGAATTTCCCAACGAATAAAAGCGCCGCTCTGCCCGGGTGCCGCGTTCGCACGCAAGAATTATGTAAGTACGCGCCATGGAATGGATCGACGAAGGCATCGTACTCGGCGTCAAGCGCCACGGTGAGACCAGCATCATTCTCGAATTGATGACGCGAGCGCATGGGCGTCACCTCGGATTGGTACGCGGCGGATCGGGGCCGCGATTGCGCGGCATCTTGCAGCCCGGAAACACCGTGCGCGCAACCTGGCGGGCGCGGCTCGACGAGCATCTCGGGCTTTACCTCGTCGAGGCGGCCAATCTGCGCGCGGCGGGTTTTTTGGACAAGGCGCATGCGCTGCATGGGGTCACCCATCTTGCGGCCTTGTGCCGGCTCCTTGCCGAACGCGAGCCGCATACCGCTATTTACGACGCGCTGCAGGCGATCCTGGACCGGCTCGAGGACTTACAAGCGGTCGCGCCGATGATTGCGCGTTTTGAGCTCGACTTCCTCGCCGAACTCGGGTTCGGGCTGGATCTTGCGGCTTGCGCCGCGACTGGCGCGACGGACGAACTCGTCTTCGTGTCGCCGCGGTCGGGCCGGGCGGTGTCGCGCGCCGCCGGCGAACCCTATCGCGACAAACTGATGCGGCTGCCGGTGTTCTTGCGCCAAGTGTTCTTGCGCCAAGACGGTGCGCCGCCTTCGCCGGAAGATCTCGCCGATGCCTTCGTGCTCACCGGATTTTTCCTGGACCGTCACGCCTTCGCGCCGCGCGGGGTCTCGCTCCCGGAGGCCCGCGCGCATTTCGTCGGCGTGCTGGCGCGTGAGGCGCAGTCACGGCAGGCGCGTTGACGGGCAGGCTACCAGTCCCAACGGCGGTGCCACCCCCGCGAGGGACGACGCCAACCCCACCAATAGTGGCGGCGCCATCCCCAATAGGGATTGGGGTCCCAATCGCCCGGCCGCCAATAACAGGTCCAGGGATCACAAACGAGCACGGTCTTTTCCAGCGCACCTGCGGCACCTTCGGTGAGGCCCAACTGGGCCTGTGCCGCGGCCGGCATGGCTGCAGCATTCTTCGCCGGCGCCGCGACGGCTAGCCCGGCCGCGATTGCGACAGCCGCAAAGATCGATTTGCGCATGCATTTTCCTCCCCATATTCCGCGACAAAGCCCTGGATGCGCCGGATTGCACATCCAACCTAACGCGCGAGTTTCGCGAATCGGTGCAGCTCCTTAAGCTGCAGCCCAAAAGTCTTTTTCGCGCGCCCTGTCACCGTTCATACCTTGTTCAGCGGGGTCAACCGCGCTAAAGCGAAATGATTTCAGGGTGATTCGGTATTTCGCTTTAGCTTTTGTTTTGAGCATGATCTTTTCCGAAAACCGGTGTCCACTTTTCGGGATCATGCTTTAGCGCTGGTGAGCCATGAATAATGAGCCATGAATAAGAAGGTGATTCCCCCCGAGCCGAGTTCGGTACACGAGATCCCGCTGCGCGAGGCGCTTGAAGAGCGTTATCTCGCTTACGCGCTCTCCACCATCATGCACCGCGCGCTCCCGGACGCGCGCGATGGTCTCAAGCCGGTCCATCGGCGCATCCTCTATGGCATGCGACTTCTGCGCCTCGATCCGGGCGCGCAATTCAAAAAATCGGCCAAGATCGTCGGCGACGTCATGGGCAATTTCCATCCCCACGGCGATCAGGCGATC
>JBAQBC010000103.1:0-16827 GCA_049286035.1 Xanthobacteraceae bacterium | reverse complement strand
ACGAATTCACGATAGCATTTGGTAATAGTGCCGCGGCGGCGGCGTTCGGCATATTGGGCCTGCTGCAAGCTCGTGGCGGCCGTTGCAGCCTGTTGAACGGCGCCGGCGTCAACTGGTAGCGCCAGCGCGCTTTGGCAGGCGATGACACCGAGACCGGCGGCTAAACCTAACGCAGCGAGCATCGTTCTCATGGATTTTCCTCCACTGTTATTGCCGAAAGCAAAGTACTCTCGCTGTGCGCGTCTCGACAATCGGCGCACGCAATCGCCCACACGATTTATTTGTCTGCTTATTTGTCGGCGGCGAAGGCCTCAAGCCGTAGCGGCAGGACTGCGCCGAACCAGGCGGCATGCGCGGTATGATCGGCCAGATCGTCGCCGGTTTCCGGATGCAGCAGCACGACCAGATCGTCGCGATTAAGCATCAACCACGGCACAAATGCCGCAAGCATCGTGGCGGGAAAAGCGATCTGAAACATCGATTGGGGATGCGGTCCGACCAGCTCGTCGTGCCAGCGGCCGAGCTTGGCTTGCGGAAAGTCTTCGGCAACCCGCTGGCGCAGCCGCTCGGCGCGGCCGCGGCTGTTCGCCGGGTCATAATAGATATGGGCGTGATATTGCGCGACGGCCGGCTGCTGCATGGATGCTTGGTGAGCCTTATGAGTGCGGGGCGCTATTGCGCACCCTGGCGAAACGATTGGCAAGATCGATCAATGGCTCGCTTAGGTTACCCGGTCAGGTCGCCCACGGCTGCGGGTCACGCGCCCGCCGGTGCGGGAACAGGTTGGCAAGAATGACGGCCAGAATCCCGGTGAGAAAAATGCCGTCGAAAGTCCCGGCGCCTCCGATCGAAGCCACCGGCGCGCCGAGCCCGCTCACTTTGTCGAGATTGGTCAGATCGGCGCCAATCAGGGTGCCGAGCGCCCCGGCAATATAGGCAAGCGGCGCGGCGTCTTCGCGCGACAAGATCAGCGCGACGGCGGCGGTGGTGACCACCGGCACGAACACCGGCACCGCAATGCCGAGCCCGGGGACCGGATTAGCGAGCCAGTGCAAAACCAGCGCCACGATCGCCGTCGCCATCATGCCCTTGACCCACAAGTTGTGGGCGAACACCAGATAGAGCGACAACAAAGTCGGGATCACCGCGCCGCCGACATTGACCGCAATCACCGTGCCACGCCAATGACTGACCACCGGAACCGTATATTGCATGCCGAAGAAGTCGATGACGCGGTCCGAGACAACCGGCTCCGGCGATAGCTGGACGATCGGAATGTTGAAAACGCTGCCGACCAGGGATGCGAACAAGAGTAACAGCGCCGTCCCTGAACTGATGCCGAGACTGACATAGGCGTAACGCAGCGACTGGAGGATCAGAACGGCGATGAAGATGCCGACCAGGATTGCGAAGAAGCTCGGCGCCAGCGGCAGGTAATGATATTGGCTCATCTCCATCGCGCGGGGTCCCGTGTTCGTGGTCGTATCCAGCTAAAACGTTAACCCTGCCCGAAATCGCACAGCTTCCGCGACTTAGATAAGGTTGGCCGCCTTGCTAGTCCAACGCGCGGGCCTATAATCCGGCGCTTCCTTCGCGCAGGGGTTTTTCAATCGTGGCGCCTTCGGAAGCGAAATCTGTCGCCATTATCATGGGCAGCCAGTCTGACTGGCAGACGATGAAGCACGCCGCCGAGACCCTCGACGCGCTGCAAGTCGGCTACCAGACGCGCATTGTTTCGGCCCATCGCACGCCCGAGCGGTTATACGCCTTCGCCAGAGGCGCCAAAGCCGAAGGCTTCAAGGTGATCATCGCCGGCGCCGGCGGCGCCGCCCGCCTGCCGGGCATGACCGCTTCGCTTACCAGCTTGCCGGTGTTCGGCGTGCCGATCGAATCCAAGGCGCTGTCCGGACAAGACTCGCTGTATTCGATCGTGCAAATGCCCCCCGGCGTGCCGGTCGGCACGCTCGCGATCGGCCGGGCTGGCGCGATCAATGCGGCACTGCTCGCTGCCAGCGTGCTCGCGCTCAACGACGCGGCACTGGCGCGGCGGCTCGAAACTTGGCGGGCGGCGCAGACCGCCGGTGTACCCGAGGCGCCGAAGGATATCGCGTGAGCGCAACCGCGCCTGCGCTCGAGCCCGAGGCGACCATCGGCATCCTCGGCGGCGGACAGCTTGGCCGCATGCTGGCGCTCGCCGCCGCGCGGCTCGGCTTTAGATGTCATATTTTCGCGCCGAGCCCGGATTCGCCGGCCTTTGACGTCGTGCATCGCGTCACCTGCGCGGATTACACCGACACCGAGGCGCTGGACCGATTTGCGGCGGATGTGGATGTCGTTACCTACGAGTTCGAGAATGTCCCCGCCGAGACCGCTGCTTTTCTCGCCGCGCGCGTTCCGGTCCTGCCGGATCCGGCAATCCTGGCGACGACACAGGATCGGCTCGCCGAGAAGAACTTCGTTACGAGTCTTGGCATCCCGACCGCGACCTTCGCCGAAGTCTCCTCCCCCGCCGCGCTGAAGGCCGCGGTCGAGCGTATCGGCCGGCCCGCGGTGCTTAAGACCCGCCGTTTCGGCTATGACGGCAAAGGCCAAGTCACCATCAAAAACGGCACCGATCCCCAGGCCGCCTGGCGCGAGGCCGGCGCCCAACCCTGCATTCTCGAAGCATTCATACCGTTCCAGCGCGAAGTCTCGGTGGTAGCGGCGCGCGGCCATGCCGGCGCCGTGGAATGCTTCGACGTGACCGAGAACGAGCATCGCGACCATGTCTTGAAAACATCGCGGGTGCCGGCAACGCTTTCGCAACAGGGCACGATGCGGGCGCGGCGCATTACCGAACGGATCGCCGAGAAGTTCGGCTATGTCGGCGTGTTCGCCGTCGAAATGTTCGTGCTGCGCGAGGGTGAGCTCTTGGTGAACGAAATCGCACCGCGGGTGCACAATTCCGGCCATTGGACGCTCGACGGCGCGTCGGTATCGCAATTCGAGCAACACATCCGGGCGGTAGCAGGCTGGCCGCTCGCCAAACCGGTTCGCCGCGGCCGTGTTGAGATGACGAACCTGATCGGCCGCGAGATCGAAGATTATCAGCGCTATCTCGATGTGCCAGGGGTTGCCGTGCATCTCTACGGCAAAACGGTGATCCGTCCGGGCCGCAAGATGGGCCACGTCACGCGCGTGTCTGACGACTAAAGCATGATCCCGAAAAGTGGACGCCGGTTTTCGGAAAAGATCATGTTCAACAACAGGCTAAAGCGAAATACCGAGTCAACCTAAAGTCATTTCGCTTTAGTCGTCCTGCGGTGGACTTTTTGACGCTGTTCTGCTACAGCCCGCGCCAAGGTGGCGCAGGCCTTTGGCCGTGCGGCATCATGCAATCCCAGAACCGAATGCAAGAGGAGCGCGCGTGCAGGTTCTTGTCCGTGATAACAACGTCGACCAGGCCCTCAAGGCGCTGAAAAAAAAGATGCAGCGCGAGGGCATTTTCCGCGAAATGAAGCTGCGCGGGCATTACGAGAAACCATCGGAAAGAAAAGCCCGGGAGAAGGCCGAAGCCATCCGCCGGGCCCGCAAGCTAGCGCGCAAGCGCTTGCAGCGCGAAGGGCTGCTGCCGATGAAGCCCAAGCCCACCCCCACTGCCGGAGGCGCCAGATCGGGTCCACCGCGGGCGCCGCGCTTCGGCTAACCAGCGACGGATTCAGCCTTTATTCTTGTGCCAGAGCCTTATCGATCCTGATTTGACTCAGTATCGATAAGGCTCTGGCTTTTTCGGCATGCCCCTCTCGCCATGTCCTCGTTTGGCCGCGGAAAACTGGATTGCGTGATCGTCCCGCCGTGGCGGGTTTTTGCCGGTGCGGGCTGTTATCGTTGCGCCGTGATGGGCGGCAAACCGGCGAAGTCGAGGCCCCATGTGCTGGCGCAGTTCGTGCTGCTGCCCATCGCTCTATTTGCCCTCGTCGGCTGCGCCACTCCCGGTAGTCCGGGCGCCTCCGACCAGGACAAGCCGCTCTATCCCGGACCGCAATCTAATGTCGCTTCGCTCAGCGAGGTCATTGCCGCGCATCCGGACGATCCGCAGGCGTACAATATGCGGGGCGCGGTCTATGGCGAAGCCGGCCGGCCCGAGCAGGCGCTGGCCGACTTCAATAAGGCGATCAGCCTCGATCCCAACTACGCGCAGGCCTACGCCAATCGCGCGCTTGTGTACCGTCGGATCAACAAGCTCGATCAGGCGCTTGCCGATGAGAACAAGGCGCTGGCGATCGATCCTTCTTACGCGGCGGCCTATGTCGGCCGCGGCATCGTCTACCGCGAACAGGGACGCAACACCCAGGCGCTTGAGGATTTCAACAAAGCAATCGGGCTGCAGCCGGAAAATCCGGAGGCTTATTACAATCGCGGGCTCCTGTATCAGAGCCAGCGCCAGCACGCCTTCGCGATCGACGATTTCTCGACTGCATTAGGGCTTGCCAACAAAAAGACCGAGCCCTACGTGGCGCGCGCGCTGAGCTATCTGGCGCTCGGCGATACCAAATCGGCGGCCGGCGATCTCGACGAGGCGGTACAGATGGATCCGCTGAATTTGCGCGCTTGGACCAGCCGCGGGCTTGCCTATGAGCGGCTGGGACAGAAGGACAAGGCCGCGGGTTCGTACGCCAAGGCGCTCAATATCAACGACAAGTACCAGCCCGCCAAGGAGGGCTTCGCCCGCGTCGGCGGCAAGGTCGGACAGACCTATCCGACGTTTTGAGCGTTTCATTAAGGCATCACGCGCCGAAAGGAGCCGACATGACCATTACGCTTAACCACACCATCGTGCCGGCGCGCGACAAGGTGGCCGCGGCAAAATTCTTCGCCCAGATTTTCGGATTAAAGCGTGCGCGCACCGGACACTTCGCGCCGGTACGGGTGAACAAGGAACTGACCTTGCTGTTCGATGATGACGCCGATTTCGACAGCCATCATCTCGCGTTCCATGTCACCGGCCGCGAGTTTGACGCGATCCTCGGCCGGGTCAAAAAAGCCAAGATCGTATTCGGCAGCGCGCCGTGGAGCCTCGAAGATGGCAAGCTCAACAATTGGGGCGGCGGCCGCGGCTTCTATTTTCGCGATCCGAACGGGCACGTGCTGGAATTGATGACAGTCCCGCAGTGACGTTTGCGTCGCTGCCGCGAAGTTCTAGTCGAGATCGCCCGCGAGAAAACGCCCAACAGCGTCAAGCGCTCCGTTGGCGTCGAGGTCTTCGTGACCGCCGTCCAGAAAACGCACGAAGTGTTTCGGCTGGTTGGCGAGATCGAATAATTGTTCGCCCATCGCATAAGGAACGACCCGGTCGTGCACGCCGTGCATGATCATGACCGGCGCCGTGACCTTGCCGATGCGCGTGTCGGACCGGAACTGATCCTTCATCAACAGCGAGACTGGCAGATACCAGTAATGCCGAGCGCCGACCGCCACCGCCGACGTAAATGGCGCTTCGAGAATGACGCGGCCCACCGGCCGCTCTGCGGCAATGGCAATCGCAACGGCCGAGCCGAGCGACTCGCCCCACAAGACGAGTTGTTGCGCCGGGTAGCGCGCGGCGGCGAAGCGATAGGCGGCTTGCGCATCGGCAATCAGGCCCTCTTCGCTTGGACTGCCGGCCAAGCCGCCATAGCCGCGATATTCCAGTGCGAGGAGCCCGATCCCGTCAGCGATAAGCCTACTGAAACGCTCGACGCGAAAACGCAGCGCGCCGCCATTGCCATGGAAGTACAGGATCACCGGTTTACCGTCGCGCGGTGGCACGTGCCAGGCAGCGACACGCGCGCCGTCGGCCGCGGTGAGCGGCACTTCCTCGGCTTCGGGCAACCCTGCCGCCGCCGGAAGCACGTGGGCGGTGTCGGGGAAATACATCAACGAGCGCTGCGCGAGATACATCATCGTCGCCAGCGCTGCGTAGAGACACAAGGCGATGGCGGCAATCCAACCGAGTGCCAGCATTGTGCGTGAGCCGGATCGTGTGCGCGTTTTCTTGTGCCAGAGCCGTCCGAGCAAGCTCTTGGACATCGCCGTTGCCCGCCAACGCAGCGGCAAGCTCACCTTTGTCGTGGCGTCTGTCGGCATCCCCGCACAGCGGAAGTCGGACTGCCTAACCCTGTCGGCTCCAAAATACACGCCCACATTCGACAGTCACATCGCATGGAAAGACCGGCCGGATAACTCAAGCCGGCCGGTCCAAATTCAAGGCGCTACCGCGCTTAAGGCGGCAGACTAGTTACTGGCAGATTTGCACGGTTCGCCAGCGATAGCCGTAGCCTTCAACCCAAACCTGGCGCTTGCCCCAGTAGCAGCCCGGCGCCAGCGCGGCATAGCCCGGACCCGGGGCCGGATAATAGACGGCCGCGGGCGGAGGCGGCGGATAGTACCCCGGCGGCGGCGGAGGCGGCGGACTATTGGCAATAGCGCTTCCGATAATCGCGCCCGCAGCAACGCCACCGATGATTCCGGCGCCCACTGCGCAGCCGTAGCAGCCCGCGTTTGCCGGCGCCGGCGCCGCGACCGCAGCGAAGCCCAACGCCGCAGCCGCGGCGAGGCCCACAAGCGACTTATGCATGTGCTTTCCTCATGATGATCGGCCGGGTGCCGATCTAGGATGTTGACAGGCGGAAGTCCCCGAAACCCCCGAATTCGCGACGAACCCGCCGAAACTCAAGAGCCACTCTTTGGCGGAAGTTAGGTGCCGAAAATCGTCACCATTCGCAAGTGGGAAGCAAGTGGGAGGCGCTTCCGCCAAGGAAACGCCTCAACTGTTTTCCTGGGCTTGCCTCACACGACTAGTCGGTCAGACGCAGGCGCGAACCCAAGCGTAGCCGTTCCATACGCGGCGCCACACGCAGGGCGGCGGATAGGGATACGGCGCGTAATAGCCATAGTAGCCGTATGGATAGTAGTACGGCGCCGCCAGCGCGGTGCCGACAGCGGCTCCGACCGCAAAGCCGCCAAGGCCCCAACCCCAACCCCAGCCCCAACGGGCTTGCGCAGGCGCGGAAGTTGCCACCGCTGCGCCGGCGAGGGTGGCGACAGCTACGAGGGCGGTCAGTATTCTTTTCATGACTTCACCTCACGTTTCGCTCGCAATCCCAGATTGCGACTGTGGCCTCTAAAATCCCATTTATTGGTGAATGCACACTGAATGGCCCTGCCAGAATGAAGCCATCTTTCGCGACTTCTCCGGGCGACTATCCTGCCGGCGATCAGGTTATTGCGGCGCCACGCAGCTTTTCACAGCGGCGGGGCTCGACCGTCCGCCGTCTTCAGTTCCACATCAAAACTTTGTCATAAAGGTTCACCGCGGAGCCTGCCGGCGCCCGCCGCGTCGGGCGAGTTTTTGCCCCGACCAAGCCAGGTCGTACTTCGCCGGCCGAATTGAAGCCATCGGTTAGCCTCTGATCCAATTTTGCATTTAGCGGAGGCGAAATTGCCGCACCCATGCCGATAGCGGCGCTCACGCAATAATGTCGGGCGTGAGCTGGTCTTCGATAAAGGTGATGCGGTCGCGCAGGTGTAATTTGCGCTTTTTGAGGCGCTGCACCTGGATGAGATCCGAGCCGGGCGAACCTTGCAGCGCCGTAATCGCGGCATCGAGGTCGCGATGCTCCTGCTGCAGGCGCGCCAGTTCCGCCCGAAGCTCGCGTTCTTCCTCTTGCGTCATCGCTACCTGGTCGCGCCGAGCCTACAATGCGCGGTTTTTCGGCCGACAAGCCGCCGGGGGCTTACACCCGCTTGCACCCGACTGCACCTAAGTGACGAGCGATTATCGCGTTTTGGCCAATCGCCCACAAGTCCGCCGCAAACTATGCCGGCAGGGATTTTCGAGCGGGCAAAAGCGGAGTATTCTTAAGGCCGACTGTCAGGGTGTAGGAACGATCGGAACTGGCCATCTGCAAGGAGACATGCCACATGGCGATTGAATCGCATCTTGCGGAACTTGAAAAACGGCACCACGCGCTTGAGCAGGAAATTGCAGAAGCACTCACCCACCCCTCGATCGACGACCTCCACATTGCCGAACTGAAACGTAAAAAATTGCACGTCAAAGACGAGATCGCCCGGCTAAGGCAGGACACGCTCGTCCACTAAGTTCTCAGAGTTCAGAGTTGCGCCGCCTGTGCAAGCGGCGAGGAATAGTTATTGCCCGGCTTCGCGCCGGACATTCACGCTTCAACCGGACCTATAAAAAGGTGATGGCGTGGCCCGAATTGCGTCTCACATCGCCTTGACCATATCCCGCAGCTTGAACTTTTGCAGCTTGCCGGTCGAGGTCTTCGGGATTTCGGCAAACAAGATGTGGCGCGGACATTTGTAGGAGGCCAGATTCTTCCTGCACCAGGCGATCAGCTCGTCGGCGCTGGCCTTGGAGCCCGGCTTGAGTTCGACGACGGCACACGGAGTCTCGCCCCATTTTTCATCCGGCTTGGCGACCACGGCGACCACCTGGACCGCTGGATGTTTGTAGAGCGCGTCCTCGACCTCGATTGAGGAGATGTTTTCGCCGCCGGAAATGATGATGTCCTTGGAACGATCCTTGAGCTGGATATAGCCGTCGGGATGCATGACGCCGAGATCGCCGGAATGAAACCAGCCGTCGGCAAAGGCTGCCGCGCTCGCTGATTTATTTTTTAGATAGCCCTTCATCACCACATTGCCGCGGAACATCACCTCGCCCAGGGTCTCGCCGTCGCGCGGCACCGCCTGCATGGTCCCCGGATCGATCACATCGAGCGCTTCCAGCACCGGATAGGCGACGCCTTGGCGCGCTTTCCTGGTCGCTTGATCGGAGGAATTCAGCGCCTCCCATTCGCGATGCCAATCGTTGATGGCGGCAGGCCCATAGGTTTCGGTCAAACCATAGAGATGCGTGACGTTGAAGCCGGCGGCCTTCATCGCCGCCAGCACGGCCTCGGGCGGCGGCGCTGCGGCGGTCGCGAATTGCACGACGTGCGGCAGCGGTTTTTTCTCATGCGCCGGCGCGTTGAGCAGCGTCGACATCACGATCGGCGCGCCGCACAGATGCGTGACCTTGTGCGTGACAATGGCATCGTACATCGCCGGCGCGCGCACCCCGCGCAGACAGACATGGGTGCCGGCGACCACCGACAGTGTCCAGGTGAAGCACCAGCCGTTGCAATGGAACATCGGCAGCGTCCACAGATAAACCGGATGCTTGCCCATGCCGCAGGTGATGACATTGGCCATCGCCAAGAGATACGCGCCGCGGTGGTGGTAGACGACGCCTTTGGGATCGCCGGTGGTGCCCGAAGTGTAATTGAGCGAGATCGCGTCCCATTCGTCGCCCGGCATCAGCCAGGCAAAATCCGGATCGCCGCCGCGCAGGAAGTCGTCGTATTCGATATCGCCGAGACGCTCGCCGGCGCCAGTGAATTCCGGATCGTCGTAATCGATCACCAATGGCTTGTTTTTGCAGGCGGCAAGGGCTTCTTTGACCACCCGCGAAAATTCACGGTCGGTGATCAGCACTTTGGCATCGCCGTGGTCTAGCGTGAAAGCAACGATCGCCGCGTCGAGACGCGTGTTGATGGTGTTGAGAACGCCGCCGGCCATCGAGACCCCGTAATGGGCCTCCAGCATCGCCGGCGTATTGGCCAGCACGACGGCGACCGTGTCGCCGCGCCTGATACCGCGCTGGGCGAGCGCGGATGCGAGGCGTCTCGCCCGCGCATAAAATTCTCGATAGGTGAAGCTTCGTGCGCCGTGGATGACGGCGGGATGGCCGGGATAGACCGCGGCCGCGCGCGCGAGAAACGACAACGGCGTCAGCGGCTGGAAATTCGCGGGGTTGCGATCAAGATCGGTATCGTAGGGACTAGGCATTTTTCGCTCCCCGACGACGTTTGCCGCCAAGGCCGAGCCTAGCGAAAAGTTTTGACGGAGCGAATAGCCTAGAAGGAAGGCAAATAGTCGCCGCCGGCCGCCTTGCTGTTCGCGCCTGCATGCTAGGCGTATAGTCTCAAGCCACCGCCAGCCATGAAGGCACGGCCATGGACATTCGCTCAAGCCGCTATCACGAGATCTATGCGCGCTGGCAGCGCGATCCGTTGGGATTTTGGGGCGAGGCCGCGTCCGACGTCGACTGGTTCGAGAAGCCGAAGAAAGTTTTCGATCCTGCCGCCGGAGTTTACGGCCGCTGGTTTGTCGGCGGGGTCTGCAACACCTGCTTCAATGCGGTGGATCGCCACGTCAATGCCGGGCGCGGCGAGCAACGTGCGATTATTTACGATTCGCCGCTCGCCGACGTAAAGCGCACCCTGACCTATCATCGGCTATTGACCGAAACGCAGGTGCTCGGCGGCATGCTGCGCGACCTCGGCGTCGGCAAGGGCGATCGCGTCATCCTCTATATGCCGATGGTGCCCGAGGCGGTGATCGCCATGCTCACTTGCGCGCGCATCGGGGCCATTCATTCCGTCGTGTTCGGCGGCTTTGCCGCGCGCGAGCTCGCCACCCGCATCGATGACAGCAAGCCGAAAGTGATCTTGTCGGCAAGCTGCGGGCTCGAACCGGGACGCGTCGTGCAATACAAACCGCTACTCGACGAGGCGATCGCGCTCGCTGCGCACAAGCCACAAACTTGCCTGATCCTGCAGCGGCCACAGGCGCAAGCGCCGCTCATCGAAGATCGCGACCGCGATTGGGCGCAAATGCGCGACCACGCGCTCATCCATGCCCGTTCCGCTTTCGATTGCGTGCCGGTGGAAGCGACCGATCCGCTCTACATTCTCTATACATCGGGGACGACCGGCCGGCCGAAAGGCGTGGTGCGCGACAATGGCGGCCACATGGTCGCGCTCAAATGGTCGATGAAGAACCTCTACGGCGTCGAGCCGGGCGAGGTGTACTGGGCCGCCTCCGACGTCGGCTGGGTGGTCGGCCATTCCTACATCGTCTATGCACCGCTGTTTCACGGTTGCACGTCGATTCTCTACGAAGGTAAACCGGTCGGCACGCCGGACGCCGGCGCGTTCTGGCGCGTGATTTCCGAGCACGGCTGCGAAGCGATGTTCACCGCGCCGACGGCGTTTCGCGCCATCAAAAAAGAAGACCCGCAAGGCAAGCTTCTGGCGCAATACGATCTTAAAAAATTCCGCACGCTGTTTCTCGCCGGCGAGCGCGCCGATCCCGATACGCTCATTTGGGCGGAGAAGCTCCTCAAAGTGCCGGTGATCGACCATTGGTGGCAGACCGAGACGGGCTGGGCCATTGCTGGCAATCCGGTGGGCTTGGGCATGCTGCCGGTCAAACACGGCTCGCCCACCGTGGCGATGCCGGGTTACGACGTCCGCATCGTCGACGAAAGCTGCCGCGAATTGCCGCCCGGCAAGATGGGATCGATCGTGGTCAAGCTGCCGCTGCCGCCGGCCTGCATGCCGACACTGTGGCAGGCCGACGCACGCATGCGCGAAAGCTATCTCGAAGAATTCCCCGGCTATTACAAAACCGCCGATGCCGGCTTTAAAGACGACGACGGCTACATTTTCGTCATGGGCCGCACCGACGACATCATCAATGTCGCCGGCCACCGGCTCTCGACCGGCGGCATGGAGGAAGTGCTGGCCTCGCATCCCGATGTCGCCGAATGCGCGGTGCTTGGCGTCAAGGATGCGCTCAAGGGCGAGGTGCCGTGCGGCTTCATCGTGCTCAAATCCGGCGTCAACCGCCCGCCCGGCGAGATCGAGAAAGAATGCGTCGCGCTCATTCGCGAAAAAATCGGACCGGTGGCCGCGTTCAAGATCGCGATCACCGTGGCGCGGCTGCCGAAAACCCGCTCCGGCAAGATTCTGCGCGGCACCATGAAGAAGATCGCCGACGGCGAGACCTGGCAGATGCCCGCCACCATTGACGATCCGGCGATCCTCGACGAGATCGGCACGGCGCTCAAACGCAAGGGAGCCGACGCGGCGGTCAAGTAGGCATGCACGAACGGCGCGCTTGTGCGTTAGACGGGAATGGCTGTTGCGAGACTTTTCCTTTTTGTGATCGCGGCCGCGCTGTGGATCGGCCTTGCCCAGGCGCAGCAGCAAAACGCTCCGGCTGCCGCGCCGCCCGTGGCGCCAAACGCGGGTACGCCGGCTGCCGCGCCAAACGCCGGAGCTCCGCCGAGCCAAGCCGCTGGCCCCGCGCCGCATCCGCCCACCCCCGACGACGTCTGCCGCGCGCTTGAACAGGACGCGGCCGAGAACGAGCTGCCGGTCGAGTTTTTTGCCCGCGTGATCTGGCAGGAAAGCCGCTTCAACGCGCGCGCGGTGAGCAACAAAGGCGCGCAAGGCATCGCTCAATTCATGCCGACGACCGCGGATTATCGCGGGCTCGTCGATCCGTTCGACCCGATCGAGGCGCTGAAGAATTCGGCGCGCTACTTGCGCGATCTGAAAGCACGCTTCGGCAATCTCGGCCTCGCCGCCGCGGCATATAACGCGGGACCCGGGCGGGTCAGCGCCTGGCTGACCAGCCACCGGCCGCTGCCGGGCGAGACCCGCAACTATGTCGCCATCATTACCGGCTGGACCGCCGACGAATGGGCCTCGGCCACCCCGCCGAAAACGTCCGAGACGACGATCCCGCAAGGCGTGCCGTGCACGCGGCTCGCCAATCTGATCCTGGCGCCGAAAGAAGAGGCGCAGCGCATGGCCGCGTATGTGCCGCGCTGGGGCATGCAGCTCACCGCCAATTGGTCGGAGAGCAAGGCCTGGGCAACGTATCGGACGATTCAGAAACAATACGCGACGCTGATCGGCGATCGCGAGCCGATCGTCATACGCAGCCGCGGCATCGGATTAGGCACCGCCATGCGCTACAACATCCGCATCGGCGACGACGATCGCGGTTATCTCGAGAAGTTCTGTCAGAAACTGATCGCCGCGGGCGGCGCTTGCGTCGTGCTGCGCAATGATCGGGGATGATACGTCATCCTGAGGTGGCCGCCGTTAGCGGCCCTCGAAGGATGACATTCTGGACCGTCGCCCTTCGAGGCTCGCCCCGATCAGTTCGGGGCTCGCACCTCAGGGTGACGGAAACATTCAACTGAAATTCGGAATCACTCGCTCTTCTGCCCGCCGCCGAGCTGCTTGAGCTTGGCGAACACCGCCTCGACATTGAGCTCCTCGCCCGGCTTCTTCGCCTCCGGCTCGGGCTCTTCCTTCGGCGCGGTCGTCACCGATGCCGGCAACAGCGTGGCGCCCGGCTCCTGCACCGGCGCCGGCTTTTCCTTCGCCGCCCGCTGCACTTCGAGATCGAGATCGATCTGCGAGCAAAGCCCGAGCGTCACCGGATCGAGCGGCGTCAAATTCGCCGAATTCCAGTGCGTGCGTTCGCGGATTGCCTGGATGGTCGACTTAGTGGTGCCGACGAGCCGCATGATCTGACTGTCCTTGAGCTCGCCGTGATTGCGCACGAGCCAAAGGATTGCGTTGGGCCGGTCCTGGCGGCGCGACACCGGCGTGTAGCGCGGCCCCTTCTTCGGCTTGGCCTCTGGCAAGCGCACCTTTGGCTCGGCGATATGCAGCCGGTGATTGGGATCGGCCTCCGCCGTCTTGATCTCCTCACGCGTCAATTGGCCGGTGAGGATCGGATCGAGGCCTTTGATGCCCTGCGCCGCGTCGCCGTCGGCGATCGCTTTGACCTCAAGCGGATGCAAATGACACAGGTCGGCGATCTGCTCGAACGACAGCGAGGTGTTCTCGACCAGCCACACGGCGGTTGCTTTCGGCATCAAAGGCGTGGTCGTCATAGCTAAATCTCCTCTGTGCTCCGCCCGCCCTCTGGGCGAAGCCACTCACGTCATCAACGATGACTGGAAAAGCGCATGGAATATAGGCTCCGGGCGGGTCCGGCGCAACCGGCCGTTTGCCCCGGATATCTTGAGTTTGCGGCGCCGCTTTTGCTTTTAACTGAGCCGCCAAGAGGTCTCGGCGAGCGGTTTATGCAACAACACCCTTCACCGCATTGGCGAAGGCCTCATAAGCAATCGATCCATCCGCGGCGATCGGCAGCCGCTCGCGCAATCGCGTTTTTAATTGCTCCCGCGCGCTGGGGGTAAGCTCGGACAATGCTTTGCCGGATGGACCGACCGGCACGGTGTTCGAATCCCAGAAATCGTCAAAACTGGTGAAGTTGACGCGAATGCGGATCACCTCGCTCTCGATCGCGTTGAGCCCAGCCGCTTTCCAGATCGCGCGCATGGCGTCGCGCGCTGAAGCCTCGACGTTCGGCCGCTCCGGTAGCGTTAGACCTAAATTCTTCATCGCCGCGGCCAAGGGCGCGAGCGGGAAGCCGTCGGGAAACTCCCACATATAGGTCGCGACGATGCCGCCGGGCCGCACCACGCGCGCCATTTCACGCGCGGCTTTCGCCGGGTCGGGAATAAAAACAATGACCAGCGCCATGGTCGTGGCGTCAAAACTCTTGTCAGGAAACGGCAGAGCCTGAGCGTCGGCGACGCGAAATTCCGCCCGCTTTGTTCCCGTCCTGCCTCGGGCGTAAGCGAGTTGGCCTTCGGACGGATCGACGCCGATGACGGCGGCCGGCGCGCACCGCGCGATCAGCACTTCGGTGAAGGCGCCATTGCCGCAGCCAACATCAAGCCATTTCTGATTTTTCGGCGCATCGAGCCAGTCGAGAAATTTCTCGCCGGCAAGCTTGCTCCAGCGGCCCATCAGTCGCTCATAGGCTTTGCCGTCGGCGAACAGATTTGGCGATTCATTCATTCGCATCATCCCGCCGCGATCTTGCTTTCGCGCGCCTTCATCGCCGCCCAGACTCGGCTCGGCGTCGCCGGCATGTCGATGTGTTCGATGCCAAGCGGGTGGAGCGCATTGAGAATGGCGCTCATGATCGCTGGCGGCGCGCCGGTGGCGCCGGCCTCGCCCGCGCCTTTGACGCCGAGCGGATTGGTCTTGGCCGGCACTTCGGTCAGCTCCGAAACCAGTTCCGGGAGATCGTCGGCCCGCGGCATGGCGTAGTCCTGGAAACTGCCGGTGACGAGCTGGCCCGAGGAATCGAACACGATCGCCTCCATCAGCGCTTGCCCCGCGCCTTGCGCGACGCCGCCGTGAATCTGGCCTTCGCAAAGCAGCCGATTCATCACCTTGCCGACATCGTCGACCGCGGCATAGCGCTCGAGCGTGACCGCGCCGGTCTCTGGATCGATTTCCACTTCGCAGACGTGACAGCCGTTCGGATAGTTCGGCGGCTCGGCGGCGAAGGTACCGGAGGCTTCCAGCCCGACGTCGAATTGCGGCGGCAGCATCACCGGGCGGTAGAATGCCTTGGCGACGTCGGTCAGCGGCAAAGCGCGGTCGGTGCCGACGATGCGGAAGGCGCCGTCCTTGAATTCGAGGTCACCGGCAGCGGCTTCCAAGATCATCGCCGCCATCGGTTTTGCTTTTTCGATGATGGCGTCAGCGGCGCGTTTGAGCGCGTTGCCGCCGACATGCATGCTGCGCGAACCGTAAGTGCCGCGGCCCATCGGCACCGCGTCGGTGTCGCCCTGGATGAAGCGGATATTGTCGAATGGGACGCCCAACCATTCGCTCACCATCTGCATGTAGACCGTCTGATGGCCTTGGCCGTGCGAGTGCGTGCCGGCGAGAATGGTCAGCATGCCGCTCGGATCGAAGCGCAGCACCATGCGATCGTTGAACACCGCGGCTTCTTCCAGAAAATAACCGATGCCGCGGCCGCGCAGCTTGCCGCGCTTTTTCGATTCGGCGGCGCGTTTGCCGAATCCATTCCAGTCGGCGAGTTTGAGGCATTCGTCCATCACATGGACGAAATCGCCGCTGTCATAGGTGATGCCGGTTTGCAGCTTGTGCGGCATCGCCGCGGCCGGAATGTAATTGCGCCGCCGGATTTCCACCGGGTCGATGCCGAGAGTGCGCGCGGCGCGGTCAAGCAACATTTCGATCAGGAACGTCGCCTCGGGCCGTCCGGCGCCGCGATAGGGCGCAAGCGGAATGGTGTTGGTGAGCACCGCTTTGCCGACGGCGTGAACCGCGGGAATCTGATAAACGCCAGGCGAGAGCCGCATCGCGAACAGCGGCACCACCATCGACGCGCCGAATACATGCGAACCCATGGCGTGCAGCGCGCTGACGCGGAGCGCTAGAATTTTGCTCTGCTCGTCGAGTGCAAGCTCGCCGGTGACGATCTGATCGCGGCCTTGCGAATCGCCGAGCAAGGCTTCGGAGCGGGTCGAAACCCATTTGACCGGACGGCCGCCGACGCGGCGCGACGCCCACACGACCAGCGCATCTTCGGGATAGCCGCCGAACTTCATGCCGAAGCCGCCGCCGACATCGGGCGAGATGACGCGAAGCTTGGTCTCGGGAATCTTTAAGACTTGCCCGGCGACCGCCGAGCGCGTGCCGTGCGGGTTCTGCGAGGTCGAATAGAGCGTGTAGCTGTCGCTGTCGGGATGATAATGGCCGATCGCAGCGCGCGGCTCGATCGAATTCGCGGTGATGCGATTGTTGTTGAGCTTGAGCGACACCACGTGCCGGGCCTTGGCGAAAGCGGCGTCGGTAGCGTCCTTATTCCCCATCATCAGCGTGAACGCGGTGTTGTTCGGTTGCTCGTCCCACACCGCGGGCGCGCCCGGCTTGACCGCATCCTCGACGCCGATCACAGCCGGCAATGGCTCGTATTCGATCTCGATCATTTCGGCGGCGTCGCGCGCCTGCGCATAGGTCTCGGCGACCACGAAGGCGACGCGGTCGCCGACGGCGCGCACCTTGTTACTTTCGAGGATCGCGCGCAGCGTGCGGAATCCCT
>JBAQBC010000102.1:0-1593 GCA_049286035.1 Xanthobacteraceae bacterium | reverse complement strand
CACGCAGCGAGCCATGAATATCGCCAATCGCATAGACCGTTAGCATAGAAACTCATCACCATGTTTTTGAGTACTACGATCGGATCGGAGACCGCGCTATCAAATGACGCTCCCGCGACGACAGCTGACAGATGACAACGCAATCATGAACTTCCTGCTGTCATACGCTGACAAATTCGACATGTACGTCGAGGATGAATGTGCCGCGTACGTGCGCTACTGCTTCGCAGATCCGATGGACGCCGCGATTTTCCGCTCGCGCTTTGAGCCAAAAAGCGAGCCATTTAGGCTCGCCGGTTGAGCAAGCGGCCCACCCCGACGCCGACCTTTTTAACGAAGAGACCCACGATCCGCTGGTCGCCGAGCGGCGCAACCTTTTCAAAGTCGAGCTTTGACCCGGGACGGCCTGCGGATCGAGCGGCAATAGCCGCGGTTCTCCTGGCAGCGAGCTAGATTCACCCGACCGGCACCCACTTCTGCAGACGCTTCCCGGTATCGAATTACGCCCTTCCCGACGCGGCGACCCGCATCGACAATTCGATATCCTCCGCGAAGGGAACCGACATATAGCCCTGACCCGGCGAGCGGACACGGGCCAGATAGTCCGGACTCCAATGAGCGTTATCGGCAACGATCAGCGCGCCCACTCGCAATCGCTCCTCGACCAGCGACAGGATGTCTGGATAAAGCCCCTTAGCGCCATCCAGCAGTACAAAATCGATCGATTGAGGCAGGTGTTGCGCCAGCGTTTCCAACGCGTCGCCTTCACGGATTTCGACAAGATCGGCAAGGCCACTGGCGGCGATATTAGCGCGCGTCCGCGTGATCTTTGTGGGCTCGAATTCAGTCGTAATAAGCTTGCCACCGCCGTTGTCGCGGAGCGCAGCAGCAAGGTGCAAGGTCGAGACGCCGAACGAGCTGCCGAACTCGATAATTGTCCTGGCGTTGGTTGCTCGCGCCAGCATGTACAAAAGCCTCCCCGTCTCGCGCGACACCGCAAGATGGACATCCTTCGCGCGTGAATAGAAGGCAATGTAATCGTCCTTACTTGCCATCATCGCCGCGCGCTGCTCCGCGGGCATCGGGTCTAACTGCTGCTTGAACATTGCAGAGGTAGCGTCGGCGTCGATGAAAAGCTGGTGGAGCAGTCCCGCGAGCGGAGCTGTGTTGAGTGTTGTCATGAAAAACCTCGGTTGATTGGATCGTTCATAAATAGTAACGAAATCACCGAACCCGGCAGACAGGCACGCTCAAGCCGCCGCTCAACGAGCCATGCCTGAGTAATGCAGCGGCTTCGGTTTCGATCTGCAACGCGACGACGACACCAGCCGCTCAGCGGCGAAGCGCATCCGTTCGAACTGTAGTGGCATTCGCGCCTCGGTCGAGGCGACAAGGATTGGGAGGTTGTCATGCTGACTAGACGAGGCTTCTCGAGTTTTGCGGCATGCGCGATCTGCGGAATTACCGAGTTTATTGTCACCGAAGCATCGGCCGAAGGCACCCAGCCCGCCGCAACTCCCGGCGTAACGCGAAAGATCTTGTCGCAAATGGACGGTCCTGCACCAGGATATGTCACGCTACTGGTAGACGCGA
>JBAQBC010000101.1:0-1960 GCA_049286035.1 Xanthobacteraceae bacterium | reverse complement strand
TGTCCGGGGCCACTAGCGCTAACCGGGGGTTGGGGACCAATTAACCGGGGCGCTGAACCGGACTCAATCAACATACACACACCGCGTATTTGATCGAAATCAAACTCCGATTATCCGTTTGTCACATCGCCGAGAGGTCGGGCGACCGATGTCGGAGGTCAGAGATCGATGCCGGAGATCAGAAGACGGGTAAATTTACACATGGACTTCTGACCCCTGACCTTCGGAATCTGACCTCTGGGCCCTCAGACCTCCTGATAGACGTCGATCTCGAGCGCGCCGGGAAACAGGTTACGCCAGGTTTGCAAATAGACCTGCATGCGCGGATCGCCGGCGATGCGCTGGCGGCTTAACTCCCAGTCTTCGTCCGCCTCGTATTCGATCTCCTGCACAAATCTGGTTTGATCGTCGACGTTCTGTAACAGGCGAACCTCGGCCTTGCCGAACATCTGATAAAACGGCGTGGCGGCCTTGATCATGGCGATCAGCTGCGTGGAATCCGACGTCGGCAGCGTAAACCGCAGCTGCAGGGTCCGCCGCACCTTGGCTTCTTCGTTGCTCATCGGCTGTGTTTCCTTAAAACGACGTGAAATTCGACAAAGGCGATCGCTGTCAGCGCGCCGCCGCTGTTTACTTGAACGTGTCGCGGAGTCGGTGCCCGGGATAGACTCCGAGAATTTTCAGCGATTTCGGTTGCGACACGAATTCGAGCTCCTCCAGCGCCAGTTCGAGCGCTCGCTGTTTCGGATGGCCCTGCACATCGACGTAAAATTGCGTGGCGGCGAAGCTGCCATTGACCATATAGCTTTCCAGCTTGGTCATGTTGACGCCGTTGGTTGCGAATCCACCAAGCGCCTTGTAAAGCGCCGCGGGAATGTTGCGTACCTGAAAGATGAAAGTGGTAACAACGCGCTTTTCCTTGCGGCCCGCCCATTTTGGCTCGCGCGCCAGCACAATAAAGCGCGTGGTATTGTGTTTGGCGTCGGCGACATCCTTCTTGAGAATGCGAAGACCGTAGATTTTCGCCGCCAGCTTGGTCGCCAGAGCCGCGCGGGTAATGTCGCCGGCTTCGGCGACTTCGCGGGCGGCGCCGGCGGTGTCGGCCGCCACCACCGGCTTAACGCCAAGCTTGCGGATCACGTTGCGGCACTGGCCGAGCGCATGGAGGTGACTTTCGACGGTCCTGATCGTCCGCAGCGTCGCGCCGCGTGGCGCGACGAGCTGATGCTGCACCGGCAGGAACCACTCGGCGACGATATGCAGCTGCGAGGCCGGCATCAGGTGATGGATGTCGGCAACGCGTCCGGCCACTGAATTATCGATCGGGATCATCGCCAGCGCGGCGCGACCGCTGCGCACCGCGGCAAAAGCATCCTCGAAGGTAGCGCAAGGAAGCGGCGCGTATTCCGGGTGGGCCTGTTTACACGCGATATGCGAGTTGGCGCCCGGCTCGCCTTGGAAAGCGATCATGCCGCGTTTACTCGCCTTGGTCCCGTTTTTGGCCCCGTTCTTGGCCCGCTTTTTGGCGCGCTTTCTCTTGGTCATGACCGCTGTGCTACAGCACGATCTATCTGAAGCAAATCGTCGCTCTATTATTTTGGTGGAGCATGATCTTTTCGGAAAACCGGTTTCCACTTTTCCGGATCATGCTCTAGCATGGCGCGGGCTTTTTCCAAATCGGCCGGCGTGTCAACGCCGAGCGGCACGGCATCGACCAGCGCCACGTCAATGCGCATGCCGGCCTCCAGCGCGCGCAGCTGTTCGAGCTTCTCGCGCTGCTCGAGCGGCGACGGCGGCAGCTTGACGAATTTCTCGAGCGCGGCGCGGCGGAACGCATAGAGCCCGATGTGATGATAGAGCGGCCCCTCACCCGCCGGCGCGACGGCGCGGGTAAAATAGAGCGCGCGCAGCCTTCCTGACGACACCGCGGTGCCGACCACCTTGACCACATTCGGATCGC
>JBAQBC010000100.1:0-6165 GCA_049286035.1 Xanthobacteraceae bacterium | reverse complement strand
TCCGCGACGTAGCTACGGATCAGGCTACGCAAGCGCGTCTCGGGTTCTCCCGGAAAGGCCGCGGCTAGAATCACGACGGACCTCAGTGCGCTAGCCTCGCGATCGACGCCTGCATTAGCCCGATCGTTATCAGTCCAAACCTGCGAGGCGGCGAACGCAATAAAAAGAGCGAAAAGGACGCCCAGCGGCGGTAGTAAGCCTGGGGAGACAGCTTTGAATGAACGAGCTCGCTCACCGACGGACAGCATCGCGACAACAACATAAATCGCAGCTGTGACCAGGAAGATCAGACTAAAAACTAACAACGCCATCCACACCAGGGAGAGATTATGCAGCCAATCGCTCATGCTCCTGTGCCTCTGCGCATTAGCCCCGCCCGGTCCTGGCGCGTTTTCTAATCGGTCGGCGGCACGAACATGTAGCCTACGCCGCGCACCGTGCGGATAGCATCGGGATGCGTCGGATCGAGTTCAATCTTGCGCCGCAGGCGGGTGACGCGCAGGTCGATGGCGCGGTCGAACGCCTCCATCTCGCGATGCGCGGTCACCTCCAGCAGCCAATCACGCTGCAGCGGCCGGTGGGAAGTGTCTGGCCTCATTTGAGCGCGTCGTTGGTACGCAATAGCGACTTCCAAGCTGTCCGGGGCGAGTGCAGGAGCCCGTCGATCTCGCTGATCCGATCATGCCTCGAGTTGATGGATTGTCCGGTTCGCCCCACGAAGCCGCCCGCTCAGCTCGCGGCCGATGGCGGCCACCAGGCGGATGGCCACGGCGGGCGCCTTTGCCGCCAGCACGGCGAAATTGGCCTTGCTCAAGGCATAACAGACGAGTTCCTCATCGGCGATTACCGTCGCAGAGCGCGGGCCTTCGTCGAGGAGGGCGAGCTCTCCGAACATGGTACCAGGAGCAAACGACGCCAACCGAACATTCATCTGCGGCAATTGCAGATACGCGCTCGCGGTGCCGTGGGTGACAATCAGCAATTCGTCGCCGGAATCGCCTTCGCGAAAGATCACGCTGCCCTTCTCGTAGCGCGCGCGTCTCAGCAGCGGCTCGATAGCGTCGAACTCGGATTGGCCGAAGCCTGCAAACAATCCAACCGTCGTTAGTGACACCTCAGTATGATGAAGCCGCGGTTCGGCGCGTAGTAGGTCGTCCTCCGCCCGTTCAATGGCGCGATCGACATCAGGAAGAATGTCGGCGTCTTCGATGGACGCAAGGGCGCCCAGATTCTGCAGTCGGTCCAGAGCCATCGTATTGCCGCCCACCAGCAACAATTCCTTTTGCCGCCCCGCAAGCTCGGATTTGAGTTCGACCACGGCGCTAGCGCCTGTGCTGTCGATCTCGGTGAGACGACGCAGATCCAGGATTATGGAGGAGGTCTCGCGTTGAAGTGCCGCAGCGATGTCGGAGAGCATCTTCTCGCCAGTGCCGAAGAACAGCGCGCCTTGCAATTCCATGACCAGAATGGCGTCGCCTGCACGTTCGAGAAACGCCCGCTCGGAGTCGGTGCGGGATTTGCGCGAATGGATCGCGCCGCAACGATAACTGCGCCGCACCAACGACCGGCTCATTCGAAACGCGAATAGAGCGATCGCGATCGCCACGCCGATGAACACCGCCGGCACGATGTTGAGCGCGATTGAAAGCACTGCAACGACGACGACAACTGCCAGATCGAGCGCAATGTTGAAGCGGTTGGCCGCCGGTCCACGCCGCAATCCACTTACCAGCCGCAAACTCCAAACATCGAAATGCTGCACGGCGACGACCATGATCACGGCCGAGAGGGCGACGCGGGGGATTTCGCCGAGCCAGCGGAAGAGCAGCGAGCCGGCAATTAGCAGCACCGCGGCGTTGACCAGCACTGACAATGGCGTGCGCGCGCCGAACGCCCGGTTCGCGACGCTGGGACCGATGTTGATGCCGCTTGTAATACCGCCAATACAGGCGGCGCCGAGGTTGCCGATTCCAAGGCGAACGAGGAGCCAGTTGCCGTCACGGCGTGGTTCGCCCGACGTCGTCACCAGCTTGGCGCACAGCAGCGCATCGATCGCGGCGATGATGGCAAGCGCCAGCGCGCCTCCGAGAATTGTCGGCACGAGCGCAGCGAGATCGCCGCCACGAGCGAGGCCAGCAAAATAGGGGAAGGCCGTCAAACCTATATGCGTGCGCGGCCCGCTGGCGATGATTGGGCCGAGGTAGGAGCCGAGACCAGCGAGCCTGCAGAAATAATAGAGCATACACCCAAGGCTGATGCCGACGATGATCGGCGGAATCTTGGGTAGCAACTTTTTCGCGTTCCACATCGCGGCAAAAGTGACGGCTGCGATGGCGAGGCTAAGCGGCTTTGCGGAAGCAAGATGCTGGGGCACCTGGGTGAACGCGACGCTGCGGTCAAAGCCGCAAATATTACCCAATTGGACCAGAAACAGCAGCGCCGCCGCGGCATTCTGGAACCCAGCCATCACTGGCTGCGGCATGAATTTGATTAATGTTCCAAGCTTAATGAGGCCGAACAGCGCCTGCAACGCACCCGCAAGCAGGACGATTGCGAATGCGATCGCCAGGATCAACGGAACGCCGCCGCCGGCAATCATCGGCTCGTCGGAATGAACAAGCCCGTAGATCAAGAGCCCGAGAAAAAAGGTGGTGGTGATTCGCGGGGCATAGACGGTTGTCGTCTTATCGCCAAGCAGCACGCAAACGATGGCAACGACGAACGCGGTCGCTATCCCTGCCAGCGCGCCGTCGGCAAAATAGTCCTCGCCCAGCGCGGCGAACGCGAACATGCCATAGCCCATCGACAGGGGAATGGCGACGGCGGCCGACACCAAGCCGCCAAAAATATCGTTGCGCACGTGTGGCAGCGGTTTCATCACAATGCGATTTGTGAGGGCCCCGTATGGGTCCTACAAGCCGCCAGTCGGGATGGCAATGGCCAGGCCAGCGCATGTCTCGTTGTCGCAGGGTGTTGTCTGCTACGAGGCCGGTGACCGGATTGATCGGGTCTATTTTCCGATTAGTGGAATGATCTCGCCGCTTGTCGAAGGGCGCGACGGGGAAGCCATTGAGGCAGGCGTCATCGGTCGCGAGGGCGAGGCTGGCTTACAAAGCGGTCTCGGAGAGCGCAATTCTTACACCCGCGCGACCATCCAAATTCCTGGGCATTTTGGCGTCATCTCCGCCGCGCACTTCGAGCGAGCGGTGAGCGACAGCCCACCACTTAGGGATTTGGTACTTGATTATCTTGAAACCCGGTGGGCGGACGCACAACAAATTGCTGCCTGCAACGCTATTCACTCGGGCAGCGCACGGCTATGCCGATGGTTGTTGCAAGCGGCTGGGTGCACTGGCAGCGATCAAAATGGAATGCTTTTGGGCTTGTATCGCATTTGGTTTCCCTCCTTGTGGCCTTTTGGTGCATGAAGCTGCAGATAAGAAGTTCCAGTACGCATGGCTTTTCGCGCCAATCATCTTCTGCACAGTGGTGTCGGTCATAGCTCATTGCTGATAAGCGCCGAACGGTAAACGATTACGTACTCTCGCGCCTTCTTCCACACTCTGGGACCCGCAAACCGCGAAGGCTGTCTCATGACCGGCCCTTTATGGGAGAACTCTCAGTTAGGCCCGACCCACTGCTGCAGGTCATGCCGGAGGAAGAACCTTCGATGACGCAGGACGGATAAAATTTTTTGCAACCACCGACCACGGCTGCTATGAGCAATATTATACAGACGCGGCCGCATAATCGGCTCACAAGCTTAGCAATACCGAGCGCTTTCCAGTCATCAGCCCCGATTCAAGAGCGCCCAAGGACGGTCGCCGATGTTATCGGTTCGTGTCTGTCTAGTGTGCGTTATGTGTATGCGTACAGAGCCCCGCAATGCGCGGCTCTAGCGACCTGATCGAGCTGAACGGCGACGATCTTCGCCGCGACCCGCTCAACGTGCGCAAGGCGAGCGCTGTCGAGTCAGGCCGCGTCCTCGTCGGTCCAAACTCAGCCCGCGTCTTGCGTCGGTTAGGCGTCGCGGCCCCGATCTCGACCGGACTAATAGTGCACAAGCAACTCAAGGGAGCGTATCAGCTCAAAGGAGCGTATCATGTATCATCGCGCCACAGCTTTAATCGCGGGCATTATCGCCACGGTACTTGTTAGCGGCATTGCCAGTTCTACCCCCGTGGCGGCTGCGAAGCCGTCCAACGCTGAAAGGGTTGCCCTAGAAAAGGCGACCGCTGCATGCAAGGAGGAGGCGAAGGGCATGAAGCTCAGCTGGCACTGGTTGAAGCACCGGAAATACGTCAAAAATTGCATCATAAGGACGGCTGTCCAAGCCGATGCCAGCTTAGACATCGGGCAAATCCGCAGGACGGTGAATATGATGAGTCTCCGGCCGCAGCGACCCGGGGAATGGGGATGTGACCCGACGTGTTGAACGCGTGGATTCAGGTGCAACTCGCCGCCGGAGCCGGCAAACGATCGTACTGACCCTCGGCCCAACGATATTCGATCGCGACGTTCTGACCCTCGACGTAGCCATTGTCGGCCAACCCACGGCGAAAGGCGGCTGTCAAATATGCGCTCTCATCGGACGACCTGGTGGTGAGAAACCCAACCACCGGCATCACCGGCTGCTGCGCGTGTGCAGCTAGTGGCCACGCAGCAGCCGCGCCGCCGAGAAGCTTGATAAACTCGCGCCGTTGCATGTCCGCCCGAAGCTACGGCGTTGTATCGGTTCAAACGAATGCTTTGATAGGACCTGAAACCAGTATCAAAACCATTGCCGCAATGCACAGCCAATGTCGCAGTTGGTTCAAAAGCGGACGTGACGCTCTTAAATTTCGATGTCCGCTTTACCCCCCGAAAGCGGACATCCAATGCGGCATTCAGAATGTCCGCTTTGGGCCAATACCGGAAGTCGCTGCTCTCATTCGATCACCTCATCGGCGGCGACTAGAAGAGCCGGTGGCACGCTGAGGCCGAGAGCCTTTGCAGTTTTCAAATTCAGGATCGTTTCGAACTTTGTAGGCGCCTGCAATGGAAGATCGGCCGGCTTCTCACCCTTGAGGATGCGGTCGATGTACCCTGCCGCCAGGCGAAACTGTTCACCGCGAACGTCACCATAAGAGATCAGGCCGCCTGGCTCCGAAAAGAAGCGATTGAAATAGATCGCCGGCACGCCGTAGCGGGCCGTCAGCGCAATGATCAGTTCCCGATTTGCATCATTGTATACGTCCGGCATCACGAAGAGGCCGCCACCTGGATTGCGCGCTTGTGCGGCGATAACGCCTTCGATCTCATCCTTGGCGTGAACCGGAGCGGCACTTACCTCGATGGCAAAGGATGACGCGGCGGCTTGAATGGAAGGCATGAAGAATTGGATCGGCACGGTTGTTTCCGGGTTGAAGAGGAGCGCCACGTGCACGGTGCGCGGCGCGATCTCCTTCAATAGCTCCACCCATTTACCGCCCAGTGTGGGATCGTTGACCGTGAACCCCGTGATGTTGCCGCCCGGATGCGTAAAGTTCGCAGCGAAGCCGCTGCCGATCGGATCAGATACTCCCGCGAACACGATCGGAATTGTCTTCGTCTCGCGGGCAAGGGCGCCGATTACGGGCGTGGTCACACCGAGGATCGCATCGGGCCGCAGATCGACCAGCTCTTTTGCGAACGTCCTCATCCTATCCGCGTCACCCGCGCTCCAGCGAAGTTCGATCCGGAGATTGCTGCCTTCTGTCCACCCCAGCTTCGTAAGCGCACCTCGGAACACTGTGAGCCAAGACTGCGCAATCCCATCGCTCTCCGCATTGCCCACCAGCACGCCGATCAACCGCATCCGGGCCGGCTGCTGCGCGCGCGCCGCGGGCGGCCATGCAGCCGACGTGCCGCCTAGTAGCGTGATGAACTCGCGCCGATTCATAGGTCCCCCTGGAACGAGGACTATAACCTACCAACGCGCAGCATTGTGCATCACAGCAAAATTGGAGGGCTGAGGTCTGTTGTGGGTCAAAAGCGGACATTGAGGGTCGTTCAGCCACGTCCGCTTTACCCCCAAAAGATGGGGTAATCGGCCGGCGAGCTTGTGGATAGCTGGAGATTTTGGGTGCTGCGCTTCAGGCTGATGGTGAATACGAGGTCCGCATTTACGGCCTCAAGCATCAGAAG